>JBDNFX010000036.1:0-28407 GCA_041689575.1 Kapaibacterium sp. (SeqCode) | reverse complement strand
TATGGGTCTGTGTAAACAACAGACCCTACATCGTGTGAAAAGTGAATCAACCGTTTTTTGTTGAAGAAAGCATCATAAATTATGTTAGAATATTTTATTCGTCGACTACTGTTAACAATTCCTACTTTTTTTGGGTGTACCATTGTAGTTTTCTTTATTGTTACCTTAGCTCCGGGAGGACCTTTGGAACAACAAATACGAGCCTTACGAGGTATTGGTGGTAGTGAATCTGCTGTTAGTAGTTCTACCGGTGGTTCTGTAATACCGGAATCAGCATTATTAGAATTAAAACGCTATTACGGCTTTGACAAACCAATTTACATTCAATATTTAACTTGGTTGGGTGTTTACCCACGCGAAACTGAATCTTTCGTTGTTGAACCTGAAACCAAACGTTCTGTTGGAAAAGGCAAAACAATTATTGTGAAAAAAGAAAATGGCGCTTATACTGTTTATGATGGAGAAAATCAGTCGGAACTTAGTTCTGCTGAATGGCTAATAGAACCTCAAAAAAATGATGAGGGTGAAGAAAAAGTACGTATTTATCAAACTGGATTTAGTGGAATTCTTACTTTAGATTTTGGTAAATCCTACGATTATCGCGAACCAGTTATAAATTTAATATCAGCCCGAATCCCTGTTTCATTTCAATTTGGGTTTTTAGGGTTTGCAATCAGTTATACGGTTTGTATTTATCTTGGAATTCAAAAAGCTTTACGCCATAATAGCGCATTCGATTTTGCAACTTCAACCTTAGTAATCGTTGGGTATTCTATCCCTGGTTGGGCATTAGGTGCAATGCTCTTAGTGTTGTTAGGTGGTGGCTCGTTCTTCGATGTCTTCCCACTTGGTGGAATGTATTCCCAAGATTACCCTACAATGAGTTTAGGTGAAAAAATAATCGATAGAATGTATCATTTTGTACTACCTACACTTGCTTACACTATCCCTTCTTTTGCTGGATTAACAATGTTAATGAAAAATTCCTTACTTGATAATTTAAGTCAGGACTATGTTCGTACGGCATTTGCAAAAGGACTTCGCGAACAAAGAGTTATTTGGGTTCATGCAATGAGAAATTCCATTATTCCAATTACTGCAAATATTGGTTATATCATTGGTATATTTTTAACTTCAAACTACTTAATTGAAACAGTTTTTAATATCGATGGGATTGGAAAATTATCCTTTAGTGCAATTGGTTCAAGAGATTACCCAATTGTGTTTTCATTTACAGTTATTTCTGTAATTATTACACTTATTGGATCAATAATCTCCGATTTAGCCTTAGCAATTGTAGACCCTAGAATTCGATTTAAATAGAAATAACCCCTTACTTACTCTATAGATTTTATGGCTGACACAATACTTGAAATAGAAGAATTAGACCCACAAACAAAAGGAAGTACTATACAGTCGCTTTCTATAAACCAGCGTCGGTGGCGCCGTTTTAAAAGTTTAAAACGTGGTTATTATTCTTTAATCATTCTAATCGTTCTGTACTTGGTTTCATTTTTATTACCTGTAATTGTAAACAACAAACCATTGTACGTTTCCTTTAAGGATCAAACGTTTTTTCCAGCGATTCGTGATCTTGGATCATCCTTGCCTATACTCAGTTTCTTTGTTGACAAAAGTTTTGTTCCCGGTGAAACATTAGGCGAAGAAGGTAACAAGGGGAATGCAAATTATCGTAAGATTCAAGAAATGTTTGCGACTAATAATTCTGGTACAATTGTGATGACAATGTATCCTTACGATCCTTTAGAAGATATTTCTTCCGATGGGAATGTAGCATTCTTAGCACCATTTGAAAAAAATCCTACTGGAGCTATGAGAATTTTAGGAACCGATGACCGTGGTAGAGATGTACTTTCTCGTATGTCCTACGGGTTCCAAGTATCGCTTTCATTTGCATTGCTTTTGGCATTTATTGAATACTTTATTGGAATTGTAATCGGTGGAACAATGGGGTATTGGGGCGGTTGGTTCGATGTTGTAATGCAACGATTTAAAGAGATTTGGGCTACATTGCCAATGCTTTTTATTATCATTATAGTTGTGTCAATTACCACTCCAAGTTTTATACTATTAGTTACATTAATTGCTTTAACTGGGTGGATTGGGATTTCTTATCAAATGAGAGCTCAATTTTATCGAGAAAAAGCACGAGATTATGTAGCCGCGGCTGTTTCGATGGGTGCATCTACAAATTCAATTTTATTTAAGCATATTCTTCCAAATTCATTAGTTCCAATTATTACCTATTTACCTTTTACCATTGTTGGTAGTATTGGTTATTTAGTCTCTTTGGATTTTTTAGGTTTTGGACTTCAACCTCCAACTCCAAGTTGGGGACAAATGATTGGAATTGGTTTACAAAATCTTTCAAAATGGTGGTTAGTTGTTGTACCTATGTCAGCAATGGCAACAACACTTATAATGGTTGTATTTATTGGGGAAGCGATAAGAGAAGCATTCGACCCACGAACATTTTCTCGTTTACGATAGGAGATAGGAATAAAAATGTTAGAAGTTCGTAATCTTACAACAGAATTTGAAACTGAATCGGGAACGGTTCGAGCAGTAGAAAATGTTAGCTTTTCGTTAGAAAGAGGCAAAACTTTAGGTATCGTTGGAGAATCAGGTTCTGGTAAATCAGTAACCTCACTTTCGATTATGCGACTTATACCAATGCCTCCCGGCAAAATTACTTCTGGTGAGATTCTGTTTACTCCAGCAAATGGTGAAACTCAAGATTTATTAAAATTATCGCACGAAGAAATCTATAATTTTAGGGGTAACAGAATATCAATGATATTCCAAGAACCAATGACTTCGCTTAATCCGGTTTTTACGTGTGGGTTTCAAGTAGCTGAAACCATAATGTTACATCAAAATGTATCAAAAAAGGAAGCAAAAGAACGCACAATTGATCTTTTTAAAGAAGTAAAATTACCTCGCCCAGAAAATATTTTCAATTCATACCCTCATCAAATTTCAGGTGGTCAAAAGCAACGAGTTATGATTGCTATGGCAATGTCTTGCAAACCTGATCTTTTGATTGCTGACGAACCTACAACCGCTTTAGATGTTACGGTACAATTAACTATTCTTGAATTGATGCGTGAACTTCAGCAAAAGAATAATATGGGAATGATGTTTATTACACATGATTTAGGTGTAATTGCAGAAATTGCTGATGATGTAATTGTTATGTACAAAGGGAAAATTGTAGAACAAGGTCCTGTAGTAGAAATTTTTGGGAATCCCAAACATCCCTATACAAAAGGGTTGTTGGCGTGTCGTCCACGATTAGATAAAAAGTTTAAAGTACTACCTACTGTAATTGACTTTATGGATGAACTAGCAGATGGTACTATCATTGAAAAAAATATTTCTGTATCTGATGTCATAAATGAAGTTATCATATCCGACGAAGAAACAGCAGCAAGAAATAAATATCTTCTAGCAAAAGAATCATTGTTGACAGTTAATAATTTGCAAGTATATTTCCCAATTACTAAGGGGATTTTCAGTAGGGTTGCTGATTACGTTAAAGCAGTTGACGATGTTTCCTTTGATGTGAAACCTGGCGAAACTTTAGGATTAGTAGGTGAATCTGGTTGTGGGAAAACAACAGTTGGGCGTGCTTTACTTCGATTAGTTAAACCAACAGGTGGTCAAGTTCTCTTTCAAGGAAATGATGTTGCAGAATATTCTTCTTCAAATTTAAAATCGTTACGAAAAGATTTACAAATTATATTTCAAGATCCGTATGCGTCCTTAAATCCTCGTATCGCCGTTGGTAATGCTATAATGGAAGGACTGCAAATACATAAGATTATGTCAAACGATAAAGAACGTAAAGAATATGTATTAGATTTAATGAACAAAGTAGGTTTGTTAAAACGACACTTCGACAACTATCCTCACGAGTTTTCAGGTGGACAACGACAAAGGGTGTGTATTGCACGTGCTTTAGCATTAAAACCAAAATTTATCGTCTGCGATGAGTCTGTTTCAGCACTCGATGTTTCAGTTCAAGCACAAGTACTAAATCTGTTAACCTCTTTACGAGAAGAATTTAAACTTACGTATTTATTTATTTCTCACGATTTATCTGTAGTTAAATTCTTAAGCGATAGAATTGCTGTAATGAATGCAGGAAAAATTGAAGAAATTGGATATGCCAATGACATTTACGAAAATCCAACTAGAGAATACACAAAAAAGCTCATAGAAGCTATTCCGCACGGTACTTTAGAAGGTATTAAACGCCGTCTAAATCTATAATCGATGGTGCTTTTTTAAAACACCCAATCACCTTTCAACGAAAGAGCCATACATTGTATGGCTCTTTCGTTTTACATGGTTTTGCTAAAATATCTGTAGTATAAGTCCACTAAAGAATATTCACAGTAAAAGTATTTGTAGAAACGCTCAATTTGGGCGTAACTGAGATAATTGGTACTTAATCAAAATAGCAATTTTAATTCACCATTACAAAGGAATCCTTACCTTGAAAGACTATAAACAATCTAAGAGGATCTTTCAAAGAAATATTTAACACAAACAATAAAGCCCCTCATTTCTGAGAGGCTTCTTAGTGGGACTGGAGGGATTTGAACCCACAGCCAACGGATTATGAGTCCGCTGCTCTAACCGTTGAGCTACAATCCCTATACTTAGTTAAATAACCCTATGAATATTCCCAACGAACCTGTTAATGCGTTTGCATTAACACCAGTGGGTACTCCAGTAACAGTCCCTAAACCGTTATTCTTGAAATCTTGTAAAAATGATAGGTTATACCCAGCATTTAATCTGATCATTGAAAAAGAAGTAAATGCGTATTCTATATTCAAATTTGGTTGAAAATAAATTGCACTAGCACTAATTTTTTGAGCTGAAGAAGAATTTGGGTTGAAATTTCCCCACGCTACATTTGAAGGTGAAGTTCTACTTTCAAGGGCAACTGCACCATAACCTAAACCAACACCGGGTAATATCGCCAAACCTTTTGCAGGAACGATAGCATAATCTAAGGTAATACCTGTGGAACCGATCTGATATTGCATTTCAGAGGTTCCTGAATCGCCTAAAGATCTAGAAATAGTAGATGCACCACCATTAGAATAAACTCCAACACGAAGGTTTTCTATAAACCCAACACCGGTAAAGAGTTGGAATCCATTTACTAACACAGGTGTTGTAAATTTTTTTGTAAAGCCAAATTCTGTTGCTTTATTTTGAATTTCGGTCATAGTTGGGAACCAAAACGAAATTGTGTAGCCACCACCTATTGCAAAATAGGGAGGACGTGTTTCTTTTTCGGGAGCTATTTCTTCAAATTCTAATCCATCTAAAGTATTGTCTTCACCTTGAGCAAATGCTGAAAGTGTTGCCAAACATAAGATAGTTAAGAATGATAATAATTGTTTTTTCACTGTTTTTTACTTTTGATAATAAGATTACAAATATACGGAAAATTTCGATAAAAAAGAAAATTCTTACAACTTTCTGGATGTTAAAAGTAGTAAGAATCTTTCAGAGCGAAATTATTTTGAATCCTATCAAATTGACTTAGTTCTTTTTGATCACAATTTTAGATGTTCATTTCCAAACTATTTTAAACTTTCAACCAACTTATACATTTTAGATAAATGATTCAATCCAAGTGCTTGAAAAGAAGTTTTAAATTTTTCTAATGGCTCTAAAGCCGTATCCATTGCTCCTGAAGACATAACCGCTCCTCCACCATATTCTTTAATAGTATATACTGTGAAATGTGGGTTAAAACTACCATCTGTAATACTTTTAATCAAGGCAGTTTGATTGTTGTAATAATTTTTTTGAACTCCTGAAATCGCATTGGATAACTCGCCATTTTTAAAAAACTCAATAAAGGCGCCATCAAAACAAGTTTGTAGACTACTTGAACAAACTGCGGTAGGTTTTTTGGAAAAGAAACCTCTTTTTTTTGTCATTGCAGATTGGTTTAAGCTTTGAGTCTCTGAAACCCCTCTTTTGTACTGTTCAAGTATTAATCTTGTATTTTTGGCGCCGATATTTATTTCATGAGCAGCATTTGGCTTAATAAAAATAGTTGCTACAAATGTTGCTAGTGCAACTGATGGATTCTTATGAAAATCTACCATTAATTCGTATATTTGTGAAATGGAAACATTGTATATTTATACGGAGTGTCTATATTGAAATCTCAATGTTACTATGTGTCTACAAGTACAACAAATATTTCAGAAGTTCAAAACATTTTTTTAGAATTAGAAAAAGATGTTTTACATACTTCGGATTTTTCGTTTTTAGAATCGTTATCAAGTTCTGAATTTCCTGAAGCAATTATTATTGAAAGTTCTTTTAATTTTCAGAATATAGATTTAACTAAATTTGCTGAGTTTCAAAAGGAATATCAAATTCCTATTTCTTGCATTCAATATTCACTTGAAGAAACTATAGATTTTTCTTCGTTTCCTTTTTCTATTAGTTCAGTTCTTTATATGTTTCAACCAAAAGAACTAGTCATTCAAACACTGCAATGTTTCCTTCATTCTAGTCGAATTTTAAAAGAGACTAATAAATCGCTACTACGTTATAGAGAGATTATTAATGAAGTTACGAATCTATTTACCCTTATAAACGAAAAATCTGAGTTTGTCTATTCTTCCCCTTCAATGAAACATCTTCATGGTTATGAAGAAGGAGAACTACAAGGGAAATCGTTTATAAACTTTATTCATCCAGATGATTTACCACTAGTTCTTGAAGAATTTCAAAAAACACTTCAATCTACATCCTATAATCCCTTAATTGAATTCCGTTTAAAAACGAAAATGGGACACTATGTCACCTTAGAAGCTCAAGCGAATAATCAGTTAAATAATCCTGATATTCGAGCAATAATTGTGAATTCTAAGGATATATCAGAGTTTAAATCTGTAGAAAATAGTTTTAAAATCGAAGAAGAACGTATTTCTAAAGCATTCTCATTAACAGGGCAGGGTATTTGGGACTATTCAATTAAAGAAAATACAGTTTCTTTAAATTCACAAATGTTTCTATTGTTAGGTGTTCCTTATGAGAAAAAAACTTTTACTTTTGATGAATTCCTTTCGTTGTTCGATGAACAAGATAAAGAACATTTCCGAAATGCAATTTTAGAAAGTTATGTAGAAGGTGGTTCGTTTTATCACGAACATATAATGTATCATTCTATTAATAATGAGTCCGTTTGGGTGCTTGAACGTGGTGCAGTTGTAGAGCGTAATCTCATTGGACAACCTTCACGTATTATTGGTACAACAACAGATGTAACGAAGCGAAAAACTTTTGAATTGGAACTTCAAAAAAGTCATGAGAATTTGAATAAGCTTACTAATAATATCCCGGGTATGTTGTTTCAGTTACATCTGAGTCTCGATGGCGAATATACTTTTCCATATTTAAGTTCTTCTGCGAGTGAAATTCTAAATATTCACCAGACCAAGCAACCAATATATTTGGAAGATCATATTACGACCATTCATCCTGAAGATATTGCCTTTGTGTTGGATTCTATCGCTAATTCTGCTAAAAACCTTACTATTTGGGAAATAGACTTTCGAGTTGTTCTCCTATCAAAAGGAATTCAATGGAGACATGGCAAATCTCGACCCGAACGACTTCATGATGGTTCAATTCTTTGGAACGGGTACATTAGTGATGCTACTGAGCGAAAACAAATCGAAGAACAACTTACTATCAAAGATACCGTTATTGAAGCTTCGATAAATGGGAATGTTATTTTCGATTTAGAAGGGTATATTACATATTCTAATACAGCATTTGAACAAATGTGGGGACTGAATATGCAGGCAAAACCCTTACATTTGAATATATTGGATTTATTTGTTGACATTAATGTTGGAGTTGAACTTCTAACCTCTTTACTTATTGGTAATTCTTGGACTGGTGAATTAAAATCAAAAACAGTTTCAGAGAAAATATTCTTTGCAAATATTGTCGCTACATTAATTAAAAGTCCAAATGGTTCACCGCTTTGTATTTATGCTTCTGTACTTGATGTAACTGAAAAAAAACAAATTGAAGCTCATTTTCTCCGCAACCAACGAATGGACTCTATTGGTACTTTGGCAGGAGGTATAGCACACGATCTAAATAATGTTTTAACACCAATATTGCTAAGCATTGAAATTCTAAAACTACAAACTTCAGATGAAAAATTCTTATATAGATTAGACTTAATCGAAACTTCCACAAAACGTGGAGCTGAGTTAATTAAACAAGTCCTCCTCTTTTCAAGAGGAGTTGAAGGTGAACGTAGTGCCATTCAGTTGAAAAAATTAACTGATGAGATGGTTATGATTATGAAAAGCACCTTTCCAAAAAACATTGTTCATTCTGTTATGTTAGAACAACAGTTACCTACTTTTCTCGGTGATTATACTCAGCTACATCAAGTGTTGCTGAACCTTTGCGTAAACGCAAGAGACGCTATGCCTAATGGTGGACTGCTTTCTATTAACGCTAAAAAAATTACGTTTTCAGAAGAAAGCAAATTTTCTTATTTACAGCTTTCCAACGGAGAATATATTCAAATATCTGTAACTGATTCTGGTACAGGAATGACTCAAGAAGTACTTGATAGAGTTTTTGAACCATTCTATACCACCAAAGATATTGGATTAGGAACTGGAATTGGTCTTTCAACTGTATTGTCCATTGTCAAAAGCCATAAAGGTGTAATAGATGTACAAAGTGAAATTAAGCAAGGAACAAGTTTTGAACTATTTTTCCCAATTGGTGAACAAACAGAAGAAATAAATCTTGAAATTGAAAATAGACTACACACAAAAGGTGTTGAATGTGGAGTATTGATTGTAGATGACGAAGAGGCAATTCGAGAGTTTTCTGTTTTTGCCTTAGAACCTCTTGGCTTTACCGTATATACTGCTTCAGATAGTTTCGAAGCTATTTCAACGTTATCGAAAAACCAAAATGAAATTTCTTTATTAATCGTAGATATGATTTTACCTGGTCCTGACGGCAAATCAGTTATTAAAAAAGCAAGGGAAAAAAATCCTTCTATTCATTGTATCGCAGTTAGCGGAATATATCATAGTTTCGACGAAGATCCAATTTTCGAAAAAGTTCTTTTCCTTCAAAAACCCTATTCAACTTCGCAATTAATTTTAACCGTACAAACATTGATAGGTTCTTAGTTTATAATTTGGAGTTAGTATGTCGCACAATTTACTCTTCGTTCATGGTATTGGTTAAGGCAGTGCAACTTTAGGATATCAAGAATTTAGAAAAAGGGCTTACTTAGAAAATAACTTTCTTCATAACTCCAACTTTCAAACAACTTTCAATTCCATTGTTTATGTATTTGACCGACTTTCGTGAAGCTACATTGAAAGATGTAATTACAAAGTTAGAGCCCAGTCTGTTCAAAAAAGTTACAGCATTAGAAACAAAGGAATTTGAACTATTAGTTTCTTTAGGTGTATTTAATGGTCATGTTATGAATGATGCAATCTACAAATTCCGTCGATATGAAGATAATTCTTTAGAATATTTGGGAATGAACAAACATACTTCTGAAAAAGTAGGCTTATTCGACACGGTGATTTAAAGAGTCAAACCGCTCCCTTCATAGGCAGTTTGGGAGTTTGAGATATATAAAAAAAAGGGGTTCAAATGAACCCCTTTTTTTGTTGAGAATTGAAAATTAATTGTATTCAGGTCCAAAGAGTTCATCTAAAGTGAATTCTTTTACTTGTCCGAATTGTTTCAATGTGTTCATATCTAATTTGTCTTTAGCACCAAGTACAAACAAAAACATAGGTTTCCCTTTGATTTCCGATGCGTGGAAATCTTCTAAGGATTTCAAAGTAAAGTTTTGTACTTGTTTGTACTGCTCAATTCGTGGATCGGTTGTATTTCCTTTATCGACCTGAACAGTGTAATAGAAAAGTATTTCATCTTTGGTTACACGATCAGTTTGGAATTTATTCAACATACCTTCCTTAGAATTAGTAAAGCGTTGTTCCGAAGCACGTAAAGGCGAATTGATTAGTTCTGTCATAGCTGCAGTAGCATCGGGTAGTTTATCGGCTTGAGTTCCAACGAATGCCATAAAATAAGTTGGGTCAGCTTTTTTTCTTCCAGTTCCAACAAAGGCATACGTGCTATAGGCTAAAGCTTTTGCTTCACGAATTTCTTGGAAAACAACTGAGGACATTCCACCACCAAAATAATCGTTGTATATTGACCGAATTGCTTCTTTTTTGGGATCTACAGTTGGTTCTAAAAAACGATACCATGTAATATCGGCTTGTACCATTTCAGGATAGTAACCTACAGAAACCATCGGCTTTGGAGTTTCTTTCATTGTATAGGTTTGAAATGCTTTTGGTTTTACTAAGGCATCTTTTGGTTCTAAACTTGAAAGTAACGTTGTATATTCAGCTAAAGATTTTTTTCCATAAACAAGAACTCTATGTTCCATTTTAAGGTAGTTTTTCACAATACTTAACATTTTTTCTGGAGTTAACGACTTAAGTTCTTTAATTGGAGTAATATTTTTGATTGAATTAAAATCACCATAGGCTGCAGCCAAAAACAATGCTTGGTTAATGGTGTTTTTATTCTTTTTAGCATCAGTACGTCGTTTCATTCTATCTTGAATCAACCTTTGAAGTATTTCAGGGTCTGCTTTTGCATTCAAAATTTTATCAAAATACATTTTAATAGCAATATCAGCATTTTCTTCAAGACCAGAAATAGTTAATGTCGTACGTTCAGCTGAAACTGATTGTGAAAACTTACATCCTAATGAATAAAGTGCTTTGTTGATATCTTCAGCTGTTTTTGTCGTTGTTCCCAAAAGGTTCAAATAGTCAAAAGCCATTTGAGCATTCAAATCTGAAATTGAGCCTTGTTCGTAGATATAGGAAACTGAAAAACGACTGTTTAACTCATTTGGAGAATACAAAATAGTAGTTCCATTTTTTAAAGTAGATTTTTGAATGTCTTTTGTAAAATCTAAAAATAATGGTGTTAACGTTGGAGTTGGTTCGTTCGAAACAGCAGTGATAAAATCAGATACTTTATCGTTGTTTAATTGAACAGGAGTAATTTTGGGTTTTGGTACTTGTTGTGCGGGTGTTTTCTCGCCCATTTTTTTGTACACGATTACATAATTCGTGTAATATTTATTCGCTGCATCAATGATTTGTTGTTTCGTAACTGAACGAAGAGTATTTAAATCATTTACGATTTTTTCCCAAGGTTTATTATTCGAAAAGGATTCCATCATAGCAAAAGCACGACTATCATTACGTTCTTTCGCAGTCATATCAGAAAGAGTAAAATCATTTAAAATAGCGGGAAGTAAAGAAGCGTCGAAATTCCCCTTTTTCACATTTTCGATTTGTTCAAGAATTAGTTTTTCAACTTCTTCTAATGATTGCCCTTGGCGAGGTGTTCCATTAAATGAATGTATACCATAATCAGACATAAAAGCAGGTCCACAAGAAGCACGAGCTACTGCTTGTTTTTGATTTAGATTAATATCAATCAAACCAGCAGAACCATTTGCTAAAACCATATCTACCATTTTTAAAGCAGGTACATCAGCACCATGAACACCCGGTAGTCTGTACAACATAGTCAAACTTTCAGGTTCAGGGCTTGTAATTGTTTCACGAACAATAGAAGGAAGTGGTTTTTCTTCAATAACATTCCAAACAGGTATAGGTTTCGATTGTAAAGTGCCAAAATGTTTTTCTATACTAGCAACCGCTTCTTCAGGATTAAAATCACCTGCTAGAATAACTGCCATATTATTTGGAACATAATAAGTGTTATAGAAATTTCTAATTTCTTTTAGTGAAGGATTTTTTAAATGTTCAATTGTTCCTAATGTTGTTTGAGTTCCATATTGATGATTAGGGAACAATCGAGACCAAGAAGTTTCATAAATCATAGAACCATCGTTATCTAAAGAAATATTCTTTTCTTCATAAACTGCTTCTAATTCTGTGTGAAATAAACGGAAAACAGGGTTACGGAAACGTTCACCCTCAATCATTGCCCATTTCTTTAAACCATTCGATGGAATATCGTTAATATAGACAGTTTCTTCATTTGAAGTGAAAGCATTAGTTCCTGTTGCTCCAATATTGTTTATGATTTTGTCATATTCATTTGGAATTGCAAAAGAAGACGCAATATTGGACAAAGAATCGATAGCGCGGTAAATTGTAGCACGTTTATCATCATCTTTGGTTGATCTATATTGTTCATATAAATCTTCAATCATTGTTAAATACACTTGTTCTTTTACAGGTTCAGCAGTACCATATTTATCTGTACCTTTAAAAAGCATATGTTCCAAGTAATGGGCAAGGCCTGTAGCATTTGAAGGGTCGTTTTTACTACCAGCTTTTATAGCAATTGCAGTATAAATCCTTGGTTGAAGTTTATTAACGGAACAGTAAATTTTTAAACCGTTTGCTAGTGTAAAAATTTTAACTTGAAGGGGGTCATTTTTTACCATTTGGTAAGAGTATTTCCCATCAGATGTTTTGAAAGTTTCTATTTGTGCAGTAACAAAGGTAGTACAACAAAGTAGAAGAAGTAAAATTACGAGACGTTGTAGGTTTAGCATACTATGTTAAAATTGAATAAAAAGTAAGAATCATCATTGACGACTAAGTAGTAAAATTGTGTGATTTTGACCACAAAAAAAGCAACACATTCTTAAAAATATGTCGCTTTTAAATCAAATAGCAAGTATTACCGAACAATAGTCATTCCAACAGTAGAAACAGTATTGTTTTGTTTGATAGAAATTCTATATGCTCCAGCTGTTAACTCAGATGTAGCAAATTGAACTGAATGATCGCCTTCAGTAACAAATCGATTCATAACATTTGCAACCTTATCACCATTTATTGAAAAGATTTCAATTGTTACTACTCCCATTGCAGGAACAGAGAAGGTAAGGTTAGCACCGTTAGAAACTGGATTTGGTGAAAGTAGGACATTTGCAAAGTTCCCTTTTGCCAAATCTGTATTGTTTTTAGGAAGTTCTTGTACTGAAACCGGACGACCTAATCCCGGAGTAGATTCGTTCAGACCAGAAATATTCAACCCAGCCATATAAATTGTAGTTTCTTCAGGAGCGATTTTAATAGTATTTTCATTCCCTGAATTTGTTACGTAGCTTCCGGGAGTGGCATCAGCGCTATAACCATAAAATAGTGTGTTTTGAACAACATCGTCGCAGAGAGTTGAAAACAAACAATCATTCCCGTCAGGTGTTAAACTAACTGGTTGAGACCAAGCAAAGTCTCCAGATTTTTTGTGAGTCATATACAAATGACCATACAATGCAGTTACAACTGTATCTTCTAATGGATTTGTTAAATTTGATCGAATTAAGGTAACAGGTTTAGTGTCACCATTTTTAACTGAAGTGTAAACCATATACAATGTGTTATCTGCATCTATAGCCAAATTCGGGAAACGACTCATATTGTTAGAACCAACTGCACTTAACACAGTATGTTCACCATCCCATTTACCACCCGCAGGAGGTCCGCAACGGTATTTACGGTAATCACCATTTGCAACAGTATCACCTTCCATTGTATAATAGAAACCTTCGTTTTGATAGAATCCTGGATCTTCTACGTTAGCAATATTTGTAGCTGGAGATAAGTTGAAAATTGTATCGCCCATTCCGGATACTCTTACAAAGTCACCAGTTAATGGATCAATCGTTCTTCTACCACGTAAGTAAGCAATATTCGGATTGAATACAAAATGACCTTTGCCATTTGCATCTAATTGTACATCCATGTGGTAACCTGGTGTAAGAAAGGTATCAGAAATCACCCAAACATTACCATCAGTAAACTCTATAGCTCCTTTTTCGTGTAAACGACTATTCGTTCCAGAAAACAGCAACCCAGATTCATTAAAAGTTCTACCATTATCATACGATTTCAAATAAACTAAATCAGTGATTCCATTAATAAAAAGAACTATAACTACATCGTCACGAGCATCAATTGCATAACAATCTGCACCTGCAGTAGCTTGCGTCAATAACAATTCACCAAAAGCAGTATTCTGATCGTCAAAAACAACCCAATCAGAACCTTTGTTCGTTGAACGAGTGTAAGATAAATTTCTGTCTTTTGCTCCACCACCAAAACTACCAGTATATGTTTGAATAGTATGGGCATAATCCTTACCACAAACATCTCCTCTTGACCATAATGCACTTGTCATTGGTCCTTCATTAATGTCTTTTGCTTGAAAAGCAGCAGCTAAACCTGAAGAAATGTTGAAATTTAAAGCTTTATCTCTTCTATGAGAAATTACAGCTGAATTCCCATCTTTCATAGGCATTATTGCAGGCCATCCAGTACGGAAATTTGCTTCAGAAGTAAGGTTTTCTGAATTACCTACATCACCAATCATAAACGTTGGAGCAGTTGGATCAGTAATTTCAAACAACTCATAGATGGTTCTACGGTTTGGATATTCAGTAGTTGGTCCGATTGAGTTTTTTTCTCCACACCACACCATTTGCAAATAATCTAGACCACCATCAGGGGTATACACTATTCTTTCTTGAGTAGAAGCATTCGTTTGTAAATCGTAATAAGAAATTCCCAAAGAAACTCCAGGAGGTGTTTCTTTTACAGTTTCACCTTTCTTTGAAGGTACAATTGTTCCTAACAAATTAGAATTAGTTGGTAACAACAACTCTCCAGCTAAAATATGAGTTCCATCAATATATGCATGAGCATTTATTTTAGAGTAAGTATGTTGTAACTGTAGAACTTGGGAAAATGAGGGTAAAACACAGAAACAAAGGAGAACAAGAGCACAAATTGCTTCTTTTGAAGTAATAATCATAGATATACCTTTAAAAGTAAATGTTATATATTAAAATTTTATAGTAATTCCTGTTTGGATAGTTAACATTGAAGAACCAAAGTCATTTGATTGTAAAGCAGAACCGGCATTTCCAGTTAAAAATCTATATTCTGCACCGGTAGTAAAAGTAAAATTATCACTTGCTTTAAGCTCAATCAAGGTTTTTGAATATGTTGTAACACCAATATTGGTTACTCCAATACCAACTCTAGAATTGAGTGAAAATAGTGAATTACCAACTATTTCTCTTTCATAGAATACGGAGCTTTGAAATATTTGGATATTTTTTCTATATTCAATATCTTCACAATCATATTTTTGTCTTAGAACAGGTTTGATTTTGGAATCATCATTGGGCACTTCAGGAGTTTCAGAATCTCCGTAGGTTGTTATAGATTGAACACCACTCGAATTTGAACCGGAAGGATTAAGTGGTTTTGTAATTACACCATTAGCGAACCCTACAAATGAAGTTGAACCAAATTCAATTCCAAATCTATCTTTAGAGTTTATTCCATAATTAACTGCAACAAACTGAGATAGAATTGGTGCAGACCTAATAGAACCAAGATTATTCATACCATTGAAACTTGATAGCACCGATAGTTCCACTTTTACAGGAATATTAAAAGAAATAAGAGGTAGAAGTGCATCTAAAGACAACGACTTTGTTTTCTTCAGTTCTGGTAATTTCCCAACTATAGTTAAAATTAAATTATCATTGGGCTGATGAGCTAATTCAGTTGAAATTAAATTTTGTTCTTTTTGAATTTGATGATTTTCTGAAGTACTACCTACTTCAACATCACTTTGAAAATCAGACAATGAGCTAGTTAGAACAGGTAAACTTTCATCGAAGGGAGCATTTGCAGCTTTAAAGCTTTTTCCGATTGAAGTTCTGCTTGAACCAACGTTAGTTTTAACATTTTCTCCAGAATTAGAAGCAAAAGCACTTATTGTTTTAAATGAAACTTGTTTTAATAGAGGAGAAGTTGCATTGTTAGGAGATAGTACAAAGAAGATCGTTAATAATAAAGGTAAAAAAAAATTAGTAATTCCAAAAACGACCGATGTAGTTGTAATAGGTGCATGAGCAGTACTAGCCATTGTTGCAACCATAGCAATTTTAAGAATATCTAAAATTGACTCAGAATCTTTTTCATTTAAAAGGGGTTTTTTTTGTTCAGTGTAGGCGTGCTGAATACTTACAATTTGTTCAAATTGAGACCGCAAATAAAGATTTCCCCTCATCAAATTTTGTAGTTGAAGGTCCTCAGTTGGAGTTATTTCCCCATCAATATATCGTTGAACTAAGTATTCAAAATTCATAGAAACCGAATTTCTCCTGCAATTGGCTCTAATATTTTCCGTAAGGAAAGTCGAGCTCTGTGTATTCGTACTTTTACTAACGACAATTCAATATCGAGTAATGCAGAAATTTCTTGATAGGAATATCCATCATATTCGCGAAGTATAACAATTTCGCGTAAACTAGGAGGTAATTGTTGTAATGCTTGTTCGATAACTTCGATTAATGAAAAATCACGTTCTTTTCCAAATGTTGAAACAGTATAAATTTCATCATTATATTCTTCGTGGGCACGTCGTTTTCGTAACAAATTTAGGCAAACAGTTCTTGTAACTTTAAAAAGCCATGCTGGAAAATGTTCAACAGGAGCAGATTCTCTATATTCAATAACTCGTAAAAAAACTTCTTGAATTGCATCTTTAGCCTCATACTGATTTCCCATCATTCTAATGCAAAATGAGTAAACGGATTGCTGGAATTTTTTATAAATTCTTTCCATTGCATCCATATCCCCTTGTTGTAACAAGTGAATGTCCTCTTTTAAGGCAGGGTCATCGTGAGAATGCCTTTGTGAATGTTGTGTACTCATACCACACCTATAGGCTTAAGTAGTTAAGATAAATTATGTATTTAGTATTAGCGTATATTTGCAAATTACGAAAAAATAATTGGAAATGACAGTTTAAAGTACAAACGTTTTAGAAAACAACTAATTTGACATTTCTAAAACTGATTCCTATACTCTTGAACATAATCTACATAATTTTGTGCAGATTGGTCAAATCGAGTTAATTCATCTTGTCGAAGTTCTCGAACAACTTTTGCAGGTACACCTGCTACTAACGTTCCACTTGGTACGACATATCGTTCAGGAACGACAGTTCCTGCTGCGACTAACGAATGCGACTCAACTATTGCTTGGTCTAAAACTTTAGCACCCATTCCTATAAGTGTAAAGTCTTTTATAGTACACCCATGTAACACAGCAGAGTGACCAATTGTTACAGAATCGCCAATAATAAGTGGATATTTTTTATGGGTTACGTGCAGCATTGACAAATCTTGAATATTTGTTCTTTTTCCTATTCTAATATAATTGACATCGCCACGGATAACACAATTATACCAAATTGACGAGTCTTCACCTATTTCTACATCTCCCAATATCACTGCTCCAGAACATAAAAACACACTTTCGTGAATTGTAGGGGAAGTGCCTTTATATGTTAATATATGTGCGTTTTTTCCAGTTTCTATCATACTTAACCGTATCTGAATATTTAGTAATTAATGAATTAATTTCGAGTACGAAGGAGTTGCAATGTTTGATGTGTACCTAAAACTATTGACCCAGAAGGACTTACACCTAACTTAAAATGGGGAATAACACGATCTGAAATTGGAAGACTTCCTATAAATTTTCCATAGTAGTCTAAAAAGTATAATCCTGATGTAAAAGTCGAAGTTCCCAAAAATACAAAATTATTCTTTGAAAGTAATAGAGGTGAAGCAATTCGGTGATCAAAAAACTTTCTCCATAACAGTTTCCCATTTGCAGACAAAACGGTAATGCAAGTTCTATATTCTGCCGCTCCCGGTTGATAACTCCCTATCACAATCACACCTGAATCTGAAATTGAAATACTTTTAGGAACCATCGGTATTTCGTTGTTTTCCCAATTTGTGGAATTCGTTACTGAAATACTTTTACAAAAGTTTTTAGCATTTTCAATACCTAAAAGAACTAACGAAGGTCCTTCCCAAAGTGGGGAATGTAGGATTTCTAAATTTTTTGAAATTGCTATAGTTTTTTGTTCTGAATTTATTAAAGAAGTAATGTCAATTGTTGATTCTTTTGATTCATCAACCGGAACTTTGAACCACGCTATAAAATCATTTTCTATGCTACAAGGGTAAGGTGTTCTAACAGTTTTATCAATTCGTTCCCAAAGTTTACTTCCATTTGTTGAAATGAGTGTCATATAGCCGTGGCTACTTTGAACTAAAATACCCTTAGTTGTAGAAAGTAATTCGTGAAAACTTTCGTATCGGAATGGAGTAGGAATTGTTACTTCAAAGCGAAATGCACCTTCGTCATTTAATGAAATTATCTTAAATTCTGAAGTTAGAGCAAATATATTTCCTTCTTTATCTGTAGCAACAGGAGCAACTACAAATGAATTATTCTTTAATTGATATTCCCAATCAATTGTAGCATACGTTGTTCCAAGTATTTTCCCCTTTTTTGTGGAAATAATAGATTTAGAAGAAGAAATTGGTAGAGGATTTCCTAAAAAACCTTCCGTTGAATCTGAGGCATATTTCCCAATTTGTTCAACGGCAAACCCTCCATACGTAAAGCTTCCAATAGTAGGGAAAGAGCGTTTCCCATTCGGTTCACCTAATGATGTACGTGCTAAATCTGGAAATTCAATCTCTTGTTCACAAGAAGTAACAATAGCGAGAATTACCAAAATTATGATAGTATATCGGAATTTTCTAATAACCATATTTCTTTGTTTTGATGTAGATATTCTAATGCTACATCGTATTCATTAGCAATAAGACCATCTAAAATTGCTTCTTCAATATACTTTTTAATTAAACCAACCATTTTACAAGGCTGTAAGTTGCAAATTTCCATAATTTCTTCACCACGAACAGGTGATTGAAACGATTTTAAGTGATCCCGTTCTTGAACCATCAATATTTTTTCAGCAACAAGATCGTAATTTTTAATGTATTGCTGAACCTTCCTTTGGTTTTTCGATGTGATATCTGCTCTACATAATGAGAATAAATCCTCTAATGAATCACCTGCTTGAGCTGCTAATCTGCGAAATGCTGCATCAGTTACTTCTTCGTCCACTAATGCCATTGGGCGTTGGTGCAAACGAACTAAAGTTTCTACATACGGTAAATGTTCTAAAGGGAATTTCATTCGGCGAAAAATCTTGGCTTGCATCCTTGCACCAATTTCTTCGTGACCGTGGAATGACCACCCAACTCCATCAACAAACTTTTTCGTTCGAGGTTTTGCTATATCGTGCATTAACGTTGCATACCGTAGCCATAAGTTATTACTCACTAAAGCAACATTGTCTAATACTTCCAACGTATGCCAAAATACATCTTTATGGTTATAATTCATTCCATTAATTTGCACTAAATCTACTCCTGCTAAGGCGTATACTTCAGGAAATATTTTTTCTAGAATTCCGGTGTTATAAAGCAACCCTAAACCAACACTTGGTTTAGGACTAGCTAAAAGTTTTAAAAATTCTGCAGTAATTCTTTCTTGTGAAATAATTGATAATCGATGAGTATACTTTTGAATTGCTTCAAATGTATTTGTTTCAATAGTGCATTGCAATTGCGATGCAAAACGAATTGCTCGAAGAATTCTCAAAGGGTCATCGTCGAAAGTAATATTAGGATCACAAGGTGTGCGAAGAATCTTATTTTCGAGATCTATTTTACCGTTTGTTAAATCGATAAAAGTACCAAAAGTACCCTCGTTTAAAGAAACCGCCATAGCATTTAGAGTGAAATCACGTCGAAAAATATCATCTTCAAACGTACCTTCCGTTACAATAGGATTTCTACTTTTTTCATCGTATCGTTCTTTGCGAGTACCAACAAATTCCAAAAGATAGCCTTTGTAATGAACCATAGCAGTTCGAAAACGAGGATAAGTATTTGCTTCGGCGCCAATGGATTTTGCAAAAAATTCTGCAAAAACAGTTGCATCACCTTCAACAGTAAAATCAATATCGTAAACTTCTTTACCAAGGAAATAATCGCGAACAAAACCACCAACTACCCAAATTGAACAACCAAACTGATCGGCAAATTTGCCGATTTCACGTAACAACGGAATATGTAAATCTATAATTTTCATTCAAAAACAGAAAGGGAATATGAAAGAATAAAGACAAAAATACAGAATTATTGCCGTTTTAATAAAGAAAGGTTTGAAAAAGTTGGTCAATTGAGAAGTTTTTCGTATATTTGCGGTCTTTACGAAAATCTCATTTTAATAACTTATACTTTAGAGAAGACCTGTGAAACCATCAACTAAAATCACGCGATCAATTCGCGATGAAGATGTCCCTAGAAATTGGTGGGTCGTTAACGCTGAAGGACAGACGTTAGGGAGACTTGCATCACAAGTAGCGACACTTATCCGTGGCAAACACAAAGCACTGTACACACCTCATGTAGATTGTGGCGACTTTGTTATTGTATTGAATGCTGAAAAGATTCAATTGACCGGAAAAAGAACCGAAATGAAGCAGTATTTTCATTACACTGGTTACCCAGGTGGTGGAAGAATCCAAACGTTTACCGATCTCGTACAACGCAAACCCGATTTTGTCATTGAACACGCCGTAAAAGGAATGCTTCCAAAAAGCAGACTTGGTAAAGCAATGGTAAAGAAACTGAAAGTGTACCGTGGAGATGCACATCCGCATGAAGCTCAATCTCCTCAAGATTTTACTCTTAAATATTAATTTTTCTCACTGATTTACAATCCCAATGGCAAATACTGGTACAGGAAGACGTAAAACAGCTGTTGCTCAAGTACGACTAACACAAGGGACAGGCAAAGTTCTTATTAACAAAAGAACTCTTGAAGAATATTTCCCTGTTGAAACTACTCGCAACGATGCTTTTTTACCGTTTACGGTTACGAACACTACGGGACAATTTGACGTATTTATCACCGTTAAAGGTGGAGGAAAAACTGGTCAAGGCGGCGCTGTGAAATTAGGCATCGCTCGTGCATTAGTTGAATACAACGAAGAGTTTCGCATTGTGTTACGGAAGTTCGATTCCCTTACACGTGATCCAAGAATGGTTGAGCGTAAAAAATACGGCTTGAAAAAAGCTCGTAAACGCTTCCAATTCTCAAAACGTTAATCGGAATATCGCACTTTCACCCCAATTGTTCATCTTTTTCGAACTTGGGGTGAACTCACTTAAATTAATCATGTGTACGGATTCTTTTGTGTGTGGCTTTTTTTAAAGTTCGCAATTGTTAGAAGTACGCAGTAGCTTACAACACAAATTATATATTTCTAATGAAAAACTACGTTGAAATTGAAGGGTTACTTGAGTCAGGTTCACATTTTGGACATTTGACTCGTCGTTGGAACCCGAAAATGAATCCCTTCATCTTTACTGAAAGAAGCGGAATCCATATTATCGACCTTCGTAAAACTCAGACCCTCGTAAACGTTGCTCGTGAAGCAGCCTACGAATTTTCTTCTGAAGGAAAGTCGATCTTATTTGTTGGTACTAAAAGCCAAGCAAAAGAAGTTGTTAAAATCCAAGCACTCCGTTGTAACACTCACTATGTTGCCGACCGTTGGCTTGGTGGGATGTTAACCAACTTCCCTACTATCCGAAAATCTATCAAACGTTTAACGACAATCGATAAAATGCAAAACGATGGTACGTTTGAAAAAGTAAACAAAAAAGAACGTTTAATGTTAACACGCGAAAGAGAAAAACTTCGCCGTGTATTTGGTGGTATTGAAGAAATGCGTCGTCTGCCGTCTGTTCTTTTTGTTATTGATATTAAAAAAGAACACATTGCAATTAACGAAGCTCGTTCTTTAGGTATTCCAGTTATTGGTATTGTTGATACTAATTGCGATCCAACATTGGTAGATTACCCAATCCCGGCAAATGACGATTCAATAAAATCAATTGAGTTAATTACATCTATCATTGCTGATGCAGTTTTAGAAGGCAATGAAATTGCTAAAACTCGTCAAATTGAGATTCCTCCTGCAGACAAAGAAATGTCGGATGAAGATCGTCAACCAAAACGTAAATTCCGTGAACGCCGTCCGGGTGGTGGAAACACTGGCCGTCAAGGTGGACAAGATAACGGATAATTTTTAATTTAGATATTTATAAAACCAAAAAATAAAGGTACGGATATTACTATGGCTACGATAACGCCACAAATGGTAAAAGACTTACGCGAACGAACTGGTGCCGGTATGGCAGAATGCAAAAAAGCTCTAGAAAATTCTGATGGAACAATGGAAGGTGCTATTGAATTTCTTCGTAAACGTGGTGCTGCTTCCGTTGAAAAACGTGCAGACAGAAGCGCTAACGAAGGAATAGTAGTTGCCATGTCTTCTCTGATTATACTGATGCTGCAATTATCGAAGTAAATTGCGAAACTGATTTTGTTGCTCGTAACAATGAATTTGTTCAATTTGTTGAATCTATTGCTTCAACTGTTCTTTCTTCAAAAACTAGTGAAGAAGAAAAAGTATGGAATACTTCTATCGGAGACAAAACATTAGCGAATCTTCGTGATGAAATCCTTTCAAAGTTTTCTGAAAAAATAGAATTACGTCGTTTTTCAGTTCTTTCTCAACCTTCAGGTTATATAGCTTCTTACATTCATCCCGGTAATAAATTAGCTGTTTTGGTTGAATTTAACCAACCAATATCTGAAAATGGTAAAGTACTTGCACGCGATATTGCTATGCAAATTGCTGCGATGCGTCCTATTGCTGTAAATAGAGAAAGTGTTGATACAACAATTCTTGAAAAAGAAATTGAAATTTACAAAGATAAAGCACTTGCAGATGGTAAATCTCCTGAAATTGCTGAAAAAATTGCTCAAGGTCAATTAAATAAATTCTATCAAGAAAATTGTTTACTAGAACAAGCATTTGTTAAAGATACGAAGTTAACTGTCAAAGATGTTGTTGGACAAATTGCTGCTGATGCAGGAAACACTGTAACAATTACATCCTTTAAACGATTTGCCTTAGGCGAACTTATTTCGTAATCAACATTAAAAGGTAACCAATTTAGGTTACCTTTTTTTTTATCTCTTTGCCACTTATTATACAATTACCACGTATGCAACTACCTCGTTTTAAAAGAATACTCTTAAAGTTAAGCGGTGAAGCCTTAATGGGCGATCAAAATTATGGCATCGATTCAAAAGTCCTTACTACTTTTGCTCGTGAAATAGCTGAAATTCATTCAATTGGAGTTCAAATTGGACTCGTTATTGGAGGTGGAAATATTATTCGTGGCGACCAAGCTGCAGCTCAAGGCATCGACAAAGTATCTGGTGATTATATGGGAATGTTAGCTACTGTTATAAACGCCATTGCACTTCAAAATGCTTTAGAACAGCAAGGTATTCCTACTCGTTTACAGACTTCTATTGCTATGGCTCAAATTGCTGAACCTTATATTCGCAGACGTGCTATGAGACATTTAGAAAAAAATAGAGTTGTTATTTTTGGTGCTGGAACAGGTAACCCATATTTTACAACAGACACAACCGCGGTTCTAAGAGCAATCGAAATAGAATCAGAAGTTGTGATTAAAGGTACAAAAGTAGATGGTGTCTATGATGCAGATCCTAAAAAAGTACCAACTGCAAAACGTTTTGAAACTGTTTCCTTCGATCACGTTATTGAACACAAACTTTCTGTTATGGATTTTACTGCTATGACATTATGTAGAGAAAATGGTTTACCAATTCTGGTTTTCAATATGAACGTAGAAGGAAATCTTAAAAAGCTCATACTTGGT
Organism: Kapaibacterium sp. (SeqCode); assembly: GCA_041689575.1. GTDB lineage: Bacteria > Bacteroidota > Ignavibacteria > Kapaibacteriales > JAEUSM01 > JAEUSM01. Next base: position 4,538 of record JBDNFX010000036.1, on the reverse strand, counting down.
GATACTTCAATCGCCACCGTCGTTGGAACATTGAAATAATTGAAGCCCTCTTTCGAGGGCTTTTTTTATTTTTGACAACAATGAATCGTCAAAAAGAAGATAATTTTTATTCAAACTCTATGACACCCAATTTGGGCGTCATAGAGTTTTTGTTTGGAATTTCCCCTCTCCCCAAAGGAGCGAGGGAGTTTTCGTTTGATGTTTAGACGCCTAATGTAGGTGTTTAAACAATTGAATGTTAATGATGTTTTGTATAGTTAAAACTTATATAACAAGGAAACTAAGGCTGACATTGTTCGTAAGAAACTTTCGTCGTTTGGTGTCCATTGACGTATCGAACCACAATGTTCGCAACAAAGTATAGCAACAATTTGTTTGTTGTGTAAAACTACGTGATCTAATAGAGAAAAAATATCTAAGGGAACAAAGTATGAATCACTTAAAATTGAAGTACTGTTGTTGTTTCGTGCATCTGTGGCAACAATATAACCGTCACGAAGTATTGAATTGAAATACGATGGAACATCTGAATCTGTAATTATGGCATTTTCACTAAATTCATTAGTTCTTGAATCGTAAAGACTAACACATTTGACAGAATGGTTATTGTTTTCAAAATTCCAGATACTCGCTCTGGTAACCTGTAATTGTTCACATATTTTTTGGCAGATAGCATGGTTAACAGTCAATAGGTCTATTTCACCTTTTGAATATTTAAGAATTAACGTTTGAATATTTTTCATTTAGAAAATAGGTATAAATCTGTATGTTACTGTTCCTTTATTTCGATTTCTGAAGTGCCATTCCCATTGGCAATTACAAGAATTTGTGTAGAAATTCTTTCTTTTAGAAGTTCTACGTGCGAGATAATGCCGATTTTTCTACCTTTTTGTTGTAAATTATCCAATGACTCCATAACTATTTCTAATGTAATCTGGTCTAAAGTACCGAAACCTTCATCGAGAAATAATGTTTCAATATCGTTCTTTGTTGATATCATTGCAGCAATTCCTAATGCCATAGACAATGACACCAAGAATGTTTCCCCTCCTGATAATGTAGAAACGGGTCGTACTTTATGATTATTATCGTTGTCAATAATAAAGAGATTTAAAGCATTTTTACCGCTTTCTGAAATATCAGAATTCATTTGTAAAGTATATCTATTGTTAAATTCTTGGAGTTGAATATTAGTGTATTCTAACAATTTTGCAAGTGTTATTTGTTGAACGATTTTCTGATACTTCGAACCATCCGCTGAACCTATAAATGAATTTAACAAACCCCATTTTGTACAAATAGCATTCTGTTTTTCGTATTCTCCTTTGAAAGTATTATATTGAATTTTCAGTTGGTTGTTATTTTCAAGTTCACTTTTCTTTACACCTATTTCCTCTAAAAGTGAGTTCCTTTTTTCTTCAGTATTTTTAATATCAATTTTTAAATCTACAATTAGTTCGATAGGTTTACTTTTTGTTAAATTCTGTAATTCCCCTTCTTTTTCATTTAGTTGAAAAGAAATTTTTGAACTTTGATCAAAATATACTTTTACATCCATTTCGAACTTCGTTTCCTCTTCATTTGGAAGCGCGAGTTCCTTGATTTCATTTTCTGATGAAAAATTATATTCTTTGGATAGTTTTTCAATTGACGATTCTATACTACTAACATCAGGAATATAATGGACTACGATACTGGTAATAAGTTTTTGAATTTCAGTATCTAATGAAACAATAACGTTGTTTTGTGTTGAACAATCTTTCTGAATATTTTCTAAAGAATCTCTTGTCGATTGTACTCTTTCAGTGCAAATAGATAAATCTTTTTGTACATCTCTTTCTGCAAAAAGCGAAAATTTATCCTCTTGTTTTTTCTTCAATTCTTCAGAATTTGTAGAAAGTACAACAGTTCTTTTTTCGGATTCATCGGATAACTTCAAGAGTTCATTTGTTAGGTTGGATACTCTTTCGGAATCTAAATGTAGCAAATTTTTAATATCTTGAATTTTCGTTTTCGTTTGAGAGTATTCTAAATAAAACTTTTTTAGATTTTCTATAATTGTTGATTCTACATTGACGGTTTCTTGTTTATACTTAGCTACTATTGTTACAATTGATTCACGAGTGTTTTCTAAATCCGTAGAAAGTGATTTTTTTTGTTCTTTGAAATCTAAAAGTTGATTTTGTCGTTCAAGCTTTCTATCTGACTTGTCCTTTAAACTCAAATGTAAAGACGCTATTTTTACATCAATAATTTTCCTATCATTCCTGTTTGAAATCTCAGCGTCTATAGAAAATAAAATTGATTCAATATTCTTTAGAGAAATGTCTTCTACAAATTTTGATGCATTTATATACAACTTCTCAATTTTTGAAGTTAGTTCTCTACGGTCTTGTTCAGAAGTTTTAATTATATGTTGTAAGTCAATTTGTTTTTGTTGTTCATAATAATAATTTTGTTCAATTGTGCTTTGAAAAGAAATTTTGTTGTCCTTGTCAATTTGTAAATTCGATAATGTTTGTTCTAAAGATGAAGTAGAAATTGTTTCATTAAAATGTTCTAATGAATGATGTTCTGAACCACACAAAGGACACGGTTCTCCATCCTGAACTTGGATTCTGAAAAATTCCATCTGGAGTTGAAATTCTATTCTTTGTATCTCGATAGTTACTTTTGAAAGTTGATCTTTTACTGTTATACGTTCGGAAGAATGTTTCTCAAAATTTTCTTTAGAAACTTTATAGTTTGAATTATTTTCGTTTAAAAGTGTATCATCTATAGATAGTTTCTTTTGTAGCTCCAATGAATTAGTAAGATTTTGCGACAATTCCAATAACTGTTCCGTTGGGTATTGATCGTTATTAGAAAAAGCTGAATCCTTTGTTAATGACTGAACATTCAAATCTAAATTTCCTTGAAGAGATTCAATCTCTTTATCTAAAGAAGAAATGTCATTTAAATACGTAGAAATTTTAGTAGTATATTCCTGAATAGTTTTTTCTTGTTTTAAGAGTAAAGAATATTTATCAGAAAGGGTTTTTGCATCGTAATCAGCATCTTCTAAATATGAATTGTTTTGTAAAAACAATAAAAGTTCTGATTCTTTAGTTCTGTTTGAAAGTATCTTTACTTGTAAATCCGATTGTAAATTCTTTTTTTCGTTTAACTGATTCTGTAATGTGTTCACTTCACTATTGTTTCTGCCAATTTCCTTTTCCAAATTAGAAATTAATTCTACAAATGCGTTAAAAGGATGCAATTCTATTGAGAGTTGCTCTTGAGTTAGAAGTAACTCTTTTAACGCTGTTGAAGTTGTAAATTCTTTTTTTTCAAGTTCTTTTCTAGTTTCTTCTTCAAGCGTCTTTTTTTCTTCAAAACATTTCTTCTCGTCTAAAGAATTTTGTAAAAGTACTTTTTTAGATTCTAATTGATGGATGAGAATTAGTATTTGATTAGCTTTTTTAGAAAGATCAAGTTTTCGTTTTAAATTTAGAATTTCCCCTCCTTGAGAAAGAATCTCATTATTTTGAATTTTTAAAATAGAAATGTTTCTTTCTAAGATTTCAATATTTTCTAAAACTTGAATTTTAGATTGACATTGTAGAATTAATGTTTGTTTGCTATTGATTTTCTCTTGAAGTTCATTTATGTAATCTTGTAATGCAGTTTCTTCTTCGTTGGCTAATGGAGTATATTTCCCAATATTATCAGTAATTTTATTTAGTTGTGAAATTTCATCTTTTGAACGTTCGAATACAAATTTTGAAAAGTTTCTATATTTCTTTGTGTCTGTAATTTTTTCAAATAGGTCTATTTTTTCTTTTTCATTTGAGTGCAAAAATTTTGCAAACTCTCCTTGCGGTAAGATAATAGTTTTAGTAAATTGTTCAAAATCTAATCCTATTATCTCTGTAGTTTTAGAAAGAACATCTTTTAAACTTGAAGCAATAATTACATTAGTATCAACATAAGAAATACTTAAATCTATAGGTTGAATAGCTCCATCAATTCGTCTCATTGCTCTATAGAGTTTCCAATTATTCCTATATTTAGTTCCTCCAACTTCATATTCAATTTCAATAAAAGCGTCAACGGCTAATAGTGAAAAAAGATTTTTAGGATCAGAAGTTCTTGAAGTTTTATTATACAAAGCAATGGTAATTGCATCGAGAATAGTCGATTTACCAGCACCGGTTTTCCCTGTAATGAGAAAAAGACTTTTTTGGTACAAAGGTGCTTTTGTGAAATCTATTTCAAAGGGAGTTTTAGATCGCAAAGAAGCAATGTTATTGAATCGTAGGCGTAAAATTTTCATAGTTCCTTTTCTGTTTCCATATTGCGAAACTGTTCAAATGCTTCGTTGAATATATTTAGTAATTCGTTTCGTTGGTTTTCTGTAAATGTCTGCGTAGTAATTGCTAAAGCTTTATGAAAGATTTCTTCTTCAGTAAATTGGTCAATATTTTCAGAAACATTTATGAATGTTCCTTTGCTTTTTACAGAAGAACTTTTATTCACAAATTTAAGAATTAAACAAT
>JBDNFX010000035.1:0-2486 GCA_041689575.1 Kapaibacterium sp. (SeqCode) | reverse complement strand
TGAGAGTAATTCGTAAAAAAACAGATATTAAATGGCGTAGGGATTTGAAATCCTTAGAAGAACTTCAGTTGTTACAAAAGAACGCATTACAACATTGTTCAACTTTAGTAAAAATTGGTGGTAGTTTGGTTTATAGCACTTGCACTTTTGAAACCAGTGAAAATGAAAATGTTGTAGAATGGTTTTTACAAGAAAACAAAAACTTTTCTTTAGTGCCAGCAGAATCAGTTTTAAGCACTACTGTTTGTCGAGATGGTTATTTACGTACCTTTACTCATATTCACGGCTGTGACGCTGCATTTGGGGCTAAATTACAAAGAAATTCTTGATTGGTGTATAAAGGAAAGAGCTAATTTAAATTGGAGTAGACCATTCGTTATTGTTGTTCTTTAATCTCGATAAATTAGCCATTTCAATTTTGTATTCCTGAAGTTGTTTTTGTAACGTTGGGTTTTGCAATGAAAGTATTTGTAGTGCTAACAAACCTGCGTTCTTTCCCGCGTTTACAGCAACTGTTGCCACAGGAACTCCTGGAGGCATTTGTACTATTGACAAAAGTGAGTCTATGCCTAATAAAGAGCTACTCTTAATTGGAACGCCGATAACCGGCAAAATGGTATAAGAGGCAATCATTCCTGGCAAATGAGCTGCCCCACCAGCACCAGCAATAATTACATTTAAACCTTTATCTAAAGCAGATTTACCGTAATTAGCCATATCTTCTGGAGTTCTATGAGCAGATACGATTCGTAACTCATAGGGTATTGCAAATTCTTTACAAATTATTGCTGCTTCACTCATTACAGGCAAATCGCTGTCGGATCCCATAATAATTCCAATATGTACACTCATCTATTTTTTACTTTCTTTTGTATACTTTTTTATAAGACCTAACAACTCATGTTTACCAGCAGGTTTTTCTACTGAATAAAGAACAACATCTATATAATGTTGGCATAATTTCATTAACTCTTTAATCTGTTCTTTGCGTTCTTTCGCTGCATTTTCGGATATTTTATCAGTTTTCGTTAATACAATACAAAACTTCTTCCGAGAATTTTCTAACCGTTCCAAAATTTCTAAATCATGTTTTTGTGGGTCGTGTCTCGAATCAATTAATACACACACCAACGATAATTCTCGACGTTGTTGTAAATACTGAAAATTGAATGATACAAATTGATCACGAAGAGTCTTACTAACCGAAGCAAATCCAAACCCAGGCAAATCCACAAAAACTCCATACCCATTAACTGAGTAAAAATTGATTTCTCTTGTTTTTCCGGGAGTTCTGCTAACAAATGCTAATTTTTTTCTTGCCACTAAGGAGTTAATGAGTGAAGACTTCCCAACATTTGAACGACCAATAAAGGCAATTTCTGGCTTTGAGTTTGCTGGAAGATGCTCCCAAGCTGTGGCTCCTAATAGAAATTCTGCTACTAACACTTTTTACTTCTCTTTGGTTGAAATTAAAATGAAACTACAGTATTTACTTAAAAAATGAAAGTAAATACTGTAGTAACTATGTTCTATGTAGTATTTAAATTACACAGTTTCTTCTTCATACGAAGGACTTATCTGATACTCTTCGTCGTATCGTTCATCGTATTCATCGAATAAATCTTCAAATATTTGTTCTTGTTTGCTAGAAACTAATATGTCTTGATATTCTCTTAAACCAGTACCTGCAGGAATAAGTTGACCCAATATAATATTTTCTTTTAAACCAGACAACGTATCTGTTTTTGTTGCAATAGATGCATCGGCAAGTACTTTTGTAGTTTCTTGGAAAGAAGCAGCAGAAAGCCATGATTCTGTAGAAAGTGATGCAGTAGTAATACCTAACAACGAAGGTTCGCTGATAGCTGGTTCTACATCTCTAGCTTGAGGAAGTGCTTTCCCTTTTTTCTCACAATCTTTTACTATTTCTTTAAACTTACGTTTTAAGGTTAGTTGACCAATTTTAAATTTAGTATCGCCTTTATCAGTGATGACTACATGGTTTTTCAACATTGTATTTTCATCATTGAAACGAATACGATCAATGAGGTCATTTTCTAAGAATGAAGAGTCTCCAGAATCCAAAATCCGTAGTTTTTGAAGCATTTGACGAACAATTGCTTCAATATGTTTATCGTTTATTTTCACACCTTGCATACGGTATACTTCTTGAATTTCATTCACTAAGTATTCTTGTACTGCATTTGCTCCTTTTATACGAAGGATATCATGCGGATTGATTGAACCTTCAGTCATTTTTGTACCGGCATAGACCATATCACCTTCATAAACTAAAACGTGCTTTCCTACGGGTATAGATGCTTCTTTTGTTGTTTGACCATCTAAAGAAGTAATCTTAATAACTCGTTGACCACGTTTTGGTTTTTCGAAAGAAATGATACCATCAATTTCAGCAACAATTGCAGGGTTCTGTGGTGCTCGTGCTTCGAATAACTCTGTTACTCGAGGAAGTCCACCTGTAATAT
>JBDNFX010000034.1:0-7608 GCA_041689575.1 Kapaibacterium sp. (SeqCode) | reverse complement strand
TGGTCTTTTATTTTCAATTGCATTTTATTCATCGTATGCCTTGATGAAATATATGTTTAAAAAAGAAAATATACCAACAGATAAATTAGATACATTTTCAATTTATTTAATCTTAGGAACCGTTATTGGAGCAAGATTAGGACATTGTTTCTTTTATGAACCACAGTATTATTTTCATAACCCGTTAGAAATTATTGCTGTTTGGAAGGGTGGTTTAGCCTCTCACGGTGGAATGATTGGAATTATTGTCGCTACTTGGCTGTTTACATTAAAGTATAAAGAGTATTCTTTATTAAATACTTTAGATAAATTAAGCGTAATTGCAGCCTCTTCAGCTGTATTGATTCGTATAGGAAACTTATTCAATTCCGAAATATATGGAAAACCTACTGGAAGTGATTATGGAGTTATTTTCAAATCAGTTGATGAATTGCCGAGACATCCAACGCAAGTTTATGAGGCTATTGCTTACTTTGTAATATTTGTACTACTCTTTACTCTCACCAGAAATAAAGTATTCGCAAAAAATGGAAAATATTTAGGACTGTTTTTAGTTCTTACTTTTAGTTCGAGATTTTTCATTGAATACTTCAAAGTAAATCAATCTTTTTTTGAAAATAGTATGGTTTTGAATATGGGTCAGATACTTAGTGTAATTCCGATTTTAGTGGGCTGTTACTTTATAGTCAGAAAATGATACTATTTTGTTACTATTGTTACTAAATCTGTACGTTGGTACCCCATATATACATACTTTAATTACATACGCAACATTATAACTAATAATGTTGCGTTACTTTTGATACTCTAAAGTTACCAAGTTTGCAACAGATTTTGCTTTTAGAATTAATTCCTCGATTGTTAAATTTTCACTTACACCTTCGTGAACTATTGCTACTGCCATTCTTCTATTTTTACCGGTTGATGGTTTTTTAAATATTCTAATAGAACTATTTGGCATTTCTAATGCTTTTTCAACATTATGATATATTGGTTCATAATCTGAATATTCTAAAGATAAAACCACCGATGAAGCTCCTTTACGAATTAATTCTATTTTTGGAATTGGTAATCCTAAGATAGCTCTGAGATGTAATTCGAATTCATTCAAAGTTTGAGTTCCTGCTAAGGTAACCATTCCGGTATCGTGTGGACGAGGAGAAAGTTCTGAAAATATTACTTCATCCTTTGTAAGAAAAAACTCTACTCCCCAAATTCCAAATCCAGTAAGAGCAGATACTATTTTTCTAGAAATATCTTGTGCTTGTTGTAACTGTTCATTTGACATTGGGTGTGGCTGCCAACTATCAACATAATCACCATTTTTTTGAGTATGCCCAATTGGAGGACAAAATATAATCTCACCATTTTTTTGAGATACTGTTAACAAAGTAATTTCAGATGTAAAATGAATAAATTCTTCCATAATTACTTCTACAGATTTTCCTCTAGATTCTGATATTGCTTTTTCCCAAGCTGGAGCTAACTCTTCAAATGTGTAAACGGTACTTTGTCCTTTTCCTGATGAAGACATAGTTGGTTTTATAACAGCAGGGAATCCAACGGTTTTTGAAGCCATTTCTAAACCTAGCATTGAGGTAGCAAAAGAAAATTTAGATGTTCTAATCCCTAAAGTATCAGATGCAAGTTTTCGTATCCCTTTTCTGTCCATTGTTAGGCTCACAGCATTCGCTGAAGGGACAACTATAGTTCCCAACTGTTCTATTTTTTTCAAAAATTCTGTATTTATTGCTTCAATTTCTGGTACTATGTAATCTGGAGAATGATCTTTGATAATTGCTGATAATTCTTGTTCATTATGCATATCAATAACAAAGGATTCATCAGCTACGTGCATTGCAGGAGCCCCTAAATATCTATCAATTGCAATAACATACTGACCCATTCTTTGAGCAGCAATAACAAATTCTTTGCCTAATTCTCCACTACCTAATAGTAGTATTTTATTCTTTTTCATTATTTGGGTTTAATGGATTATCTTTTGAAGTATTTATAAAATAATACTCTATACCGAGAAGTAATCTAGTTTGTAGATTACTTCTGTTAATTGGAATAGAATTGTTCCCTAAAACAGTTGCTACATCCAACCTACTAACAATAGAATAATTTCTATTCATAGGATATTTATAATGTACAAATGCTACTAATGTGGGTTTAACTACAAAGCTAGATATAGTACGATTTGAAACAGACTCAAAATCTGGATTTTTATACTGAACACCTTCTGTCAATATATTTTCATTTTGACTATATTTTGTATCAAATTCTGAAACCAAACCAACCCTTGATCCAATAGAAAAAGCATTGGAAATAATATATTCTATTCCAGATGATAAAGCAATTTGACTAAAGGAGAAATTTGAGGTATACTCAAAATCAACAGTTTGTAACTTGTTATTAATAAGAACAGGATAACTAATATTTACAATTGATGTTGGTGTTATTGAAGAATATTGAAAGGTTGAAATTAAAGATAGATTTTGATTTAGTATAGCTGTGTGAAATAATCCAAAAGAAATAGAATTTGAAATGGGATTTATATATTCTTTACAACAAGAAGGAATATCTAAGACTTTTGAATAGGTATTAAAATAGAGGCTGTTTTGATAGCCAATATTCACTCCTATTGATGATTGACAAAACGCTATAACAGGGAATAGAAATATAAAGAATATTATGAGTTTCATCGATAAATGGGAAGTAAATATGATGAAAAAGGAGTTCTAACTATTAAAAAACAACGTGATATATTACTAATTAATGGTTGAATAGAATACTCATTATTGTTTACATCAATACTTTTTAAAGGTATTTTCTGACCTAACATTGTATACATTTCAAATTGAATAATATCTGTATTCGAACTCACTGGATAAATATGTTTTTGAGAATCATTATCAAAATATATTAAGATGGATATATATTTTATCACTTCAGTAATTAAAACTTCTTTTTCAGTACAAACAGGCAAACTGGTAAAGGTACCATTACTATAATTAGTAGATATCTGTCCTTTAGAACTGATAGTCAAATGTGCAAATGAAGTGTCTCCCAAAAGGGCTAAAAAGCGAATAGATTTAATAGAATTAGTTGAATTTAAAACAGTAATTGGAAATGAAAATATTACTTGGTTATTTATAAATTTAGGAGAAAAGTCCAATGGATAAAGAAGATATTTATTAGTAGAAATTGAAATTGTGTCTACAAAAGTACCTTTACTTGAAGTTAAAAAAGAGCTCAAATTATACTGAACGGTATCTCCAGGTAAGGCAGATTTTGAATCTAACATATAGATAATGTGATCTTTATTACTTGTAAATGGGATAGAATGTATAAAATTACAACTATCACCCCAAGTAAAAAATAAAGTATCCATTGAATTTAGATTAACTCTTGATATTGGAATTCTAATTGAATTGATAGAATCTTGATAAAAAGATATATTATTTGTACCTAGTGTAGAAATATTGAGTGATTTTAAGTCAGCAATATACAAAGAATCAAAAATAATACGATATATAATTGTATCAGTAGTAGTAATATAAGAAGATTTAGAATTAATAAATAAGTTTGGATTGTTCTGTAGAATTCTAATATTTAGAGCTATAGTTATTGTATCAAAACAAGGTAGCAACACCCCAGTAATTATATAACTTGTATCAATATTATTTTTAGTGAGGATACTTAACTGTATGGAATTAACATCCTTTAAAGATAACAAGTTTAGTGTTGAATTATTACTATTTAGTGAAACGGTATTTGGTAGATTCAACAACACCAATGTATCTATTCTTTCAATGTTACGAAGTACTTTTTCGATAGGAATATTTAAAAAGATTGTATCAACAACACATAGTGAAGTGTCTATTTTGAAATCTCTAAATGAATATTCATTTCTTTTGTCAACAACATTATTTGTTAATATTATTCTATAATCTTTATTACAAATTGAATCTGATATTAATATTGTTATTGTATCGGATGAAGATATTTTAGAATCTTTGATCTCAAAAAGTAGCAATATACTGTCTTTGCTATCAAGAGTATAATTCAATTTAAGAAACTTAATAGTAGAAATATTAACAGTATCAATAGTGATTATTTTTCTACTATTAGTATTGTTGTTTAGGAAAATAGAGTAAATATTATTTGTGATATTATTACTACAATTTAATTCTGTAGTAATAGAAACGATAGGTTGAACAAAAACTGAATTTAAATCAACTGATGCTGATATTATAATTGAATCAGTTGAAACACACTTTGAAGAAAATACTCTAATTTTTGAATTTGTATTTGAATTTCCAAGGAAGTATACAGGTAGAATTAATGGTGATGTTTTTGATATTAAAACTCCTTTCAAAGTAGTTTTCTCTTGCAAAGAATCAAAAGAAAATGAATTATCTCCAAATTCCACTGAATCAATTAGAATTGGATTTATACTTGATGTAGTTAAATTTATGTATTCTATTACATACTTTTCACACTCTTGTTTTTCAGGAAATATTATTTCTTCTTTTGAAAATATAATTTGTTCAGGATCTGAAATAGAAATATTTAAAGTGTCCTTTAAATTGCAACCATTGTTTATATTCAGAATAGTGAAAGAAATAGTTTGATTGATTTCAGAATAAATTTTTGTAACACTATCTCCAACAATTGAGGCACTACCTATTGGTTCGACAGAAAAGATAGTAAGTGAATCTGGGATAGTAATCAAAATAGTATCAAATTTACATTTTGAAATATTCTTTTGGACAAATGATATTGGTGGGTTTTGAACTGATATTTGAATTGAGTCAGTAGCTGAACATCCATTAGAATCTACAACTCTTACCCAATATTTAGTAGTTTTAGTAGGTGATACAACGATGTTTTTCAATGGAATATTACTTGTTACGGTATCTGTTGAAAACCAATGAATAGTTGGAAAATCAGTTAACTCTTTTCCTAATTCTACAGAAAATCCTTTACAAATAACTGTATCTAATCCAGCATTTACAATCGGATTTATATTAACTCTAATAGTATGTTGCGTCGCGGTTCCTATTACAACTGGTGAAGTTGAACGAACCCGGATTTTGTATAGATTTCCATACGGAAGATCAAAAGGTATAAAAAGTGATATTTTCTTCGGATTAGGACTTTGAAGAGCGCCTAAAACTCTTGAATTTGAAAAACTGCCTATTGAGTCAGATATTTCTACAAAGAAAGTGTTATTTCTATCAAAACCACCTTGAAATGAGAAACTAACAGAATCGTAAACTCCCCTACAATAAGATTCCTTCACAGAATCAGTAGTAATAGAAGTGCTAACATCTGGTAAAAACAATGTTAAAAGGAGAGCATCGAATAATCCACCGTTGTAAGTAGAATCAATGGCATTTATTGTTTTGATTGAATTTGATTGTGTATACCCACCTAATGCAATTGTACCAGCAGTATTAATTGATAACGACGTTGAAACATCTTGAAATATATCTCCATAATATGAAGAATAAAGAATACTTTGACCACTTTTATATAACTTAGAAATAAAGATATCTCCACTTCCTTTATATATGGGATATAGAGCGTCGGTTGTTAAGGGTAAATTATTAGAATTTGTAAAGCCTGTTATATATATGTTCCCCGCCATATTTACTTCTAAATCTTCTAAATTGTCATTAGTTTTTCCACCATAATAGGTAGAAAAATCTAGGGTCCTATTTGGAAGTATTTTAGCAATAAAGACATCATTTCCACCTTGATTTACCGAAAAGAATTCATTCACTAATGGTAAATTATTAGAATTCGTAGTTCCTCCAATGATTATGTTGTTTTGTGAATCAAACGAAACTGAAGTACCAATATCGTTTGAATTTCCACCAAAATATGTTGAGAATATTAAGTTTGATAAATTTGGAGTAAATCTTGAAACAAAAGCGTCTGAAAGTCCACCATTATACACAGAATACATTGGTTGTTGTAGGGGGAAATTTAATGAAGCAGTTGTACCGATTACAACAATATCGTTTGTGGAAGAAATTGAAAGGTTAGAGATTTTATCATCATTTGATCCACCTAAAAAAGTACCTCCGAACAAGCTTGCAGCAGTTGGAGAAAGTGTAACAATAACAGCATCATTTCCACCACTTTTCAAAAACTGGAAAGGATTTGAACCAATAGGAAAATTTGTGGACCGACTAAATCCACAAGTTACAATATCTCCTTGATTATTAACTGCTACTTTTGACAATTGATCAATATCTGATCCACCTATATAACTTGCGAATTGTAAGGTATTGCCCATTAATGACAAACCTGCAAGGAAACCATCTTGACTTCCACCATTAAAAACTGTTGAAAATGCACCAGGAGTTACAGGGAAATTTAAAGAATTTGTTTGTCCACATATTATAACTGAACTTGGAGTAACATCAATTCCGTATCCAGTCTCAGAATTAGTTCCTCCAATAAATGTCGAAAATAGAACTGTGTTACTCACTAAATCTATAGCATAGACAAAAACATCAGCATTATTTGTAGCAGTTTTATATGAACCAATTGTTGTTGGGAAATCTAAGGAGGTTGTGTATCCGACTGCATATAACTTGTTGTTGTCGGTAATTTTTACATCATAAATATATTCAGAAGAAGCACCACCGAGTAAAGAAGCAAAGGAAAAAGTGGGGTCAATGATAGCAAAATCAGAGTTATTTTTTAAAGTAAAAATTAACTCGTTTTTACTTTTAGAGACTTGATATTGTAAAGTAGTATTTTTAGATTCTAACAAAGTTATATCTTTTAAAACAACAGAATTCTTATTAACTGTTGTTAAAGATATCTGATTGTTAGCAATTAGGAATTTTGAATCAGGACTTGTTTTTAAAGAAATTAAAGTGACAGATTTATCGGAAACTACAAAATCAAAACGAAGAGTATTATCCCAAATAAAGAATCTACAATCGACATTATTTTTAACGTTTTTATAAACTATTGACTCATACTGTGATGAGATTGTGGGAATTGTTGACTCCGAGTATCGATACGTTTTAGTTGCTGTTTGAGAATTTTCACTTACTGAGATAAAAGCATTTTTATTTTCAAAATAAATTGGAATATTTTCAACAAAAACAGAATCATCAATATTCTGAATTGTTTGAATTACAAAATATGAATCATAGAAATAAATAGATGCTTTCGAATGTCGAACAACATATTTCCATTCTTCTTTAGAAAATCCATTGTTTTCGATAAATGAAATTTCCTGAGAAAGTAATGGAATAGACAATAGTGCAAAAAGTAAAATCGTCAAAAGGAATTTCATTTTTTACCCACTAAAAAATATGTCTGCATTGAACCTTTTCCTTTAACTTCGATTGGACTTCTGGTTACAAAATCAAAAGCATCTTTTAACAGCTCATAACTCGATTCAGAAACTTGAATTTTATGTATTTCACCATAAGATTCCATCCTAGATGCTGTATTAACAGTATCACCCCAGAGATCGTACACAAATTTATTTTTACCAATAACTCCAGCAAATACATCGCCTGAATTAAATCCGATTCTAAGAGAAAGTGGTTCATTAAAAATTAGTGCATA
>JBDNFX010000033.1:0-5280 GCA_041689575.1 Kapaibacterium sp. (SeqCode) | reverse complement strand
CATTATCAGTAGATGTTTTTCCAACCCAACAAGGTGACGGTACGAAAGCAGGACGCTTTTTCTCAAACTTAGTTGACGATGCTTGGACTGGCGCATTCAATATTGCAATTCCAATTAACGTAGATTCTAAAATAAAAGTTGGTGCTTTACATGAAGACAGAAGTAGAACTTTCTCTGCACGTTCTCTCACAATTATTGAATCTCAACAAGGTTTAGATCAAAAAATTTATGATTCTAAAGCAAATTTAACCCATCCTGACAGCATCTTTTCTAAAGATCATTTTAGATATGATGATGGGTTCTTGATGTCTGAAGACTCAAGAAAATCAGATTCTTATACTGCAAGTGAAGTATTGACTGCTGGATATTTAATGGCAGATCTTCCTTTTACTCTTTTTGGTATAGAACTACGTTCTATTTTTGGAGTACGTTTAGAAAACAATACTCAAAAATTAAATTCTTTCACACTCAATGGTGATTCTTTAGAAGTTGTAAGAGACTTATTGGATGTCCTTCCCTCTTTGAATTTTGTTTGGAAAGTAAATGATAATACAAATCTTCGTGCTTCAGCTTCTCAAACATTAACACGACCTTCTTTACGAGAGTTTGCACCTTTTGCCTTTTATGATTTTCAAATGCAGTCACTTCAACAAGGAAATCCAAATTTAGTTAGATCTTTAATTCAAAATTACGATGTACGGTACGAATATTTCCCGAACCCCGGTGAAGTAATATCTGTATCAGCATTCTACAAAAACTTCCAAAACGCAATTGAAGAAACTATCTTTCCAGCTCAATCAGAGCTGACCAGATCTTTTTCTAATGCTCAAAATGATGCTCGAAACTATGGACTTGAATTAGAATTACGTAAAAGTTTAGGATTTATAGATAATTCACTTGAAACAATGTTGTTCTCAATTAATTATGCTTGGATTCAGTCCAGAATTGAAGTACTTCAGGGTACTGTAGTAGATAAAAGAACAATGTGGGGTCAATCACCATATTCTATCAATGTTGGTTTGTCTTATATTCAACCAGAGTGGTTAACAAATTTCAATGTTGCATATAACAAATATGGTAAACGTATTGTTCAAGTTGCACAACAAGGAATTTATACTTTCGAAGATCCTCACGTGTATGAAATGCCTAGAGATGTAATTGATATCAGTGTTTCTCAACCGTTGTTCGATAACAACTATGAGATTAAACTGGCTGTTCGTGATCTCTTAAATCAAAAATTAGTTTGGTTACAAGGTGGAGAAACAATTGCTACAAACCTTCGTGGAACAAACTATTCGCTTTCAATGAGTTATAAAATTAGATAATTTTTTTCATCAATATATAGTTAGGTGTTTTATGATAGGAAAAATTCTATCTGCACTATTTATTGCAGTTACTTGTAGTGTTGTTGCTTTTGCACAACCAACTGCAGCTTTAAGACTTTCGAATCCAAATACACAAGGTTTGGTTTTCCGTGCAGGAACATCTCAAAACCTTGCTTGGGATACTACAGATGTTCTTGGATCAAGAACGTATAACCAACGATTTACATTCCAATGGTCAAGTTCTCAAACCGGACCTTGGACAAATTTAACGGGAGCTTCAAACAGAAGAGACTCTGCGGGACCTAATAGAGCTTCTGGTGTTTTTAACGGTGGTTTTAGAGTGCCTACAGTTGCACAAAATAACCAACAAATCTGGGTCAGAATTGTAATGGTTAATCCAGCCAATTCATTAAATGAGATAGTATCTGATGTGTGTGATTTTCCAATCACAGTTGAACGTCCTGATGCAATTGTCGTTGATGAAGTTTTAGAAGGAAGTATTACTGGTGTTAAAACATTAGAAGCGACTAAAATATACGGTCTAAAAGGATATGTTTTTGTTGAAGATGGTGCTACATTAGTAATTCCTCCGGGAACTATCATCGTTGGTGACCAAGTTGGAACAAACAGTGCAATTTGTGTAAATCGTGGTGGTAAAATCTATGCAAAAGGTACAGCGACTAAGCCAATCATTATGACATCATCAGCACCTCCGGGACAAAGACGTTCTGGTGACTGGGGTGGATTATTGATTTGTGGTAAAGCATCTACAAACCATCCAGGTGGTGAATCAGCTTTAGAAGGTGGAATTGCCGATGATGCAACCGTACGTGTTAAAGGTTGGTTCGGTGGTAAACTTGCTCCAGATGATAATGATTCAAGTGGTCACTTAGAATATGTTCGAATTGAATTTGCTGGAATTGCTGCAGCACCAAACCAAGAATTAAACTCTTTAACTATGGGTGGTGTTGGCCGTCGTACGGTATTAAAATACATTCAATGTAGTTACGGTAATGATGATGCATTTGAATGGTTCGGGGGAACTGTTAATGCAAAATATTTAATAGCAACACATACATTAGACGATGATTTAGATTGTGATAATGGTTTCAGTGGGAAAATTCAATTTGCATTAATTCAACGTAATCCTCAACGTGCTGATGTTTCCACATCACAAGCATTTGAAATTGACAACGATGCAAACTCTACATATAATTTGCCACTAACACGTCCAATTTTCTCAAACGTGACTGCAATTGGACCTATTCAAGATACATCTTGGACAACTGGTCCCGGAGCAAATCAATTTTCGTCACGTTTTGGAGCAGCTGCTCAAATTCGTCGTAATGCACGACCGTCAATCTTTAATTCAGTATTTACTGGTTGGTCACGTGGACTTGATTTGTTATCGAATCAATCTCAAGGAGCAGCTTCAAGAGATTCAATACAAATTAAAAATAATAGTTGGTATGGAATTAAAAATGAGACTTTTCGTCGTGATGGAGCATTAGCATTACCAGACAATTGGTTAGAAACACAAGGTTTCAATAATGTAGTTGATGCTTCTTCTCCAGCCGTTGCAGCTTTAACTAATCCTTACAAATTAGATAGAGATTTTAATGCTCTTCCTGTAGCAAATGCACCATATTTAGCAAATGCATCATTTTTGGGCACAAATGAATCTGTAATTGCTATCAATGATGCTCATTTTGATAAAGTAACATATCGTGGAGCATTTAATTCTGGTGGAATCGCTCAACGTTGGGATCTACCTTGGTCTGAATATGAACCAATTACAGCTGTATATTCTGTACAACCACCAGTAAGTGTTAATGAGTATAGAACAGTTCCAACTGTTTCTGTATCTATTAATCCAAACCCAGCAACAAATGTAGCAAAATTCGTTTATAATTTGAAAAATGAAGACGTAGTAACAATTAAAGTTATCAATTCATTTGGTAATGAAGTTGCAACTATTGCGGAAAACCTTCAACAAAATAATGCTTATTATGAATTTTCACTTAATACTTCTGTTTTACCAACAGGTGTTTATTTCGTGCAGATTTCTACCAGAGCAAACGGTTTCGTTACTGAAAAATTCACGGTAATTCGTTAATACTTGATTCAATATAATTCAAAAAGTGTGTCTCTATATTGAGGCACACTTTTTTTTTGTATATTAGAATTAAAATGTTTCAATACTTCTAAAATCATAATGTCTTACTATTTTAAAACATCACTCAATTGTCCCTTCGAACAAGCAATAGCAAAAACGAAAGAAGCACTTCAAATCGAAGGTTTTGGGGTTCTATCGGAAATAGATATGGCAACAACTTTTAAAAATAAACTAGAAAAAGATATAGATTCTTACACAATATTAGGTGCTTGTCATCCAGCTTCTGCTTTTGAAGCAGTACAAAGTGAACCTCATGTTGGTTTAATGTTACCTTGTAATGTTATCGTACGTAAAATATCTGAAGAAGTAACGGAAGTTGCGGCTATAGATCCAATTGCTTCTATGATGGCAATCAACAATCCTATGTTAGTCTCCGTTGCCCTTTCTGTTCAAAGTAAATTAAAAAATGTTATTCAATCTTTAAAGTAAATTGTTCTAATAAGTTCACTAAATACGTTTATTATGAAATTACTCTACATTACCTTATCAGTCTTTTTTGTTGTATCTTTCCATCTTCATTCACAAACAACTTTCAATAAAGATGTCGCACCAATTGTGTTTAAACATTGTGTAAGCTGCCACAGAGATGGAGAAATAGCTCCTTTCCCATTGTCAAATTATGAAGAAGTTTCACAAATGGCATTAACCGTTCGTGCGGTTACCAAAGCAGGAACAATGCCACCTTGGAAAGCAGAAAAAAGTTTTGGTAATTTTTTAGATGAGAGAATTCTTACTGCTGAAGAAAAAGAAGTGATTGATAAATGGATTGAACAAGGACTTGAAGAAGGTAATCTAGCTGATTTACCCAAATTACCTGATTTTCCAAAGGGATCACAGCTTGGCACTCCAGATTTAGTGTTGCAATTAAAATCAGCTTGGAAAATTAATGGTGACTTTAAGGATAGTTATAGAAATTTTGTGTTAGATATCCCAATCGATAAAGATTATGAAATTGCTGCAGTTGAATTTAGACCAGGAAACACTAAGGTTGTTCATCATGCATTAATGTGGCTTGATACAACAGGCGAAGCAATGGCAAAAGATAATGCTTCACCTGAAGATGGTTACGAAGGCTTTGGTGGTCCAGGTTTTACGCCTACGCTTAGTTATGGTGGGTGGGTGCCTGGAGCAGCATCTCGTTTTTATCCTCCAGGAATTGGGAACAAAATGTTTAAAAATGGAAAAATTGTTGTTCAAATACACTATGCTGCAAGTGCTACTGAAGAATTTGATCAGTCGACAATTAATATTTTTTATAAGAAAAATGAACCCTCAACTCGACAGATTTTAGAATATTCAATGGCTGTAAATGAATTAGTTACAAAGCCTTTTCAAATTCCAGCAAATGAAAAGAAAGCTTTTAAAGCTTCTTACTTTGTCCCCTTAGATGTTTCCTTGTATTCTGTTGCACCGCATCAACATTTGTTAGGTACTTCTGCAAAAGCGTATGCAGTAACAACTCTTGGCGATACGATACCACTGGTCTCTATTCCTCGATGGGACTTTAATTGGCAAGGTGCATTTACATTTCAAAAATTTGTTAAAATTCCTATGTTTTCTACTTTGTATTATGAAGCTGAATATGATAATACAACAGAAAACCCTTTTAATCCTAACAATCCGCCTTTGCAGATACAATGGGGTGAACGGACGGTTGATGAAATGTTTTTATGTTATTTTAACTTTTTGCCGTATGAACAAGGTGATGAACTTATTGAGTTAGGTCCTAAAAACGATACAACAATTTCTTCTGTTTCTAATTTTGAAATTATTGGTTTT
>JBDNFX010000032.1:0-5517 GCA_041689575.1 Kapaibacterium sp. (SeqCode) | reverse complement strand
CAGGTCTACTAATCTTTTGTGAAATTAGTTTTTTTGCTTTAGGTTTTACCGCTATAACTTTTTTAGTAACAACTTTTTGAGTTTTCTGTTGAGGATCTTTTGCACCTCCATGTTGAAAAAGTGCAATAAAGAATATAAGAAGTAAAAA
The DNA here is from genome assembly GCA_041689575.1 of Kapaibacterium sp. (SeqCode). Lineage (GTDB taxonomy): Bacteria > Bacteroidota > Ignavibacteria > Kapaibacteriales > JAEUSM01 > JAEUSM01. The sequence goes on along the minus strand of JBDNFX010000032.1, from coordinate 5,369 downwards.
TGGGGTACGAAAAAGAAAGTATGGAATCATTTGTTTCAATTTTTATATATGATATGAATACAGCAAACATACTAATTTTTGACGGGAATGACAACCCATCTCGAATTATCGCCTGTATTTGAGTAAATACATTTCCACAATTTCTTCTGCGGTGCTATTTGTTTTTTTGATGACATTCACAATTTTTGGTTCTTTTCTAAACCAAGTAATTTGTCTTTTTGCATAATTTCTAGTGCGTTTTTGTATGCTTTCAATTGCTTGAAGTTCTGTCATCTCATTTTCAAGAACTTGTATTGCTTCAAAATATCCAATCATTTTCAAGCCAAAATCTTCCTTTGTAAACCCAAGGGACAGAACTTCTTTGACTTCTTCCAAAAGTCCTTCAGAAAACATACTGACTGTTCTTAAATTTATATTCGAGTACAACAAGTCTCTTTCGGATTCAAGAACAAAGTTTAATGAAGGATATTCAATTTTAGATTCTTTTTCTACAAAGTCATCGACAATAGAACTATTATGTAAGTAATAATATTCTAAAGCTCTCGAGACTCTGCTTGGGTTCATATCGGAATAGTATACGGCAGCTTTACTATCTGTTTTTTTTAATTCTTCAAAAAGGTTCTCTTTCCCGAATTCCTTTAATTTAGAATTTATTAGTTTTCGGATTAGATCTCTTTCTGAGGACGGAGTTTCATTGAACAAACCAGAGAGCAAAGCTTTAACATATAAACCAGCACCACCAACAAGTATAGGTATTTTATTCAGCTTATTGATACTGAATAATGCTTTTGTAGCAAAATCTACAAATACACCTGCAGAAATAGCTTGATTAGGTTCTAAAATATCTATACAATGGTGCGTTGTGATATTTAATTCTTCTTTAGTAGGTTTTGCAGATCCAATATTCAAATTCTTATATACTTGCCGAGAATCTGCCGAGATGATTTCACATTCATACCCTTTTTTATTAAACTGTTCTAATACTTCGTAAGACAAAAATGTTTTACCAGAACAAGTGGGACCCAATAAGCTAAGTACAGGAATTTCTTTCATTATGAAAAGTAACGTGTTTAAGTTAGTTTTTTTCAGAGAGTTTTTTCTTTAAAACATTACCGAGATTGTTGATATGTACATCGATAAACAATTCTCCATTTGTGGCTATGGAAATAGCTCCAGTTTCTTCTGAAACAATAAGCACCACAGAATCAGAAGTTTCTGCAAGTCCAAGTGCTGCTTGATGACGTGTACCTAAATTCTTACCTTCTAACTTGGTGGTCATTGAAAGTGGAAGAATACACCTTGCAGCCAATATCATAGAACCATCTACAACAATAGCACCATCGTGCAATGGCGAACGTGTATGAAAAATAGACAAAATAAGTTCCTTTGATACAATTGCTTGAATAGGGATTCCCGAATCAACAATAACTTTAATATTATTCGATTTAGTAAATACAATTAATGCTCCAATGTGCTTTTCTTGTAATTCTCTTGCTGCCTCTATAACCTCATCTAAGACTTCACTTAAATTGGAGGGGAGAAATGCACTAAAGAGTTTATTCCTAGTAAATGATATGAGAACACGCCGTATTTCTGGTTGAAACAGAATTATGAATGCAATTAACCATACATCAGAAAGAACTCGTAATATCCATTTTAAGGATTTTAAATTAACAGCTTGTGTTGTGAATGAAATTGACAACACAACTAACAAACCTAAAAGTATTTGAACTGCAACAGTTCCTTTTAATGAACGATACAAAATATAGAATAAAATAGACACAAGTATAATATCTATGGCATCGAATAAAGTAAACGAAATAAATCCTATTGAAAACAGTTCAATCATTGTAGTTTATTCGAACTTTCTAATTCTTTTTGAATAATAAATATTTCGTATGCTTCAATAATTTTTGCAACCAATGGATGCCGTACTACATCTGATTTGTCGAAATACACAAATGATATTCCTTCGATATTTTTAAGTACTTTTTGGATTTGAACTAACCCAGATGTAGCCCTAGATGGTAAATCTATTTGTGTAGTATCTCCAGTAATCACCATTTTAGAACCTCGACCTAACCGAGTTAAAAACATTTTCATTTGCATAGCAATTGAATTTTGAGCCTCATCTAAAATTATAAAAGCATTATTTAAGGTTCTCCCTCTCATATAAGCTAAAGGTACTATCTCAATTACCCTTTTTTCAATCATTACGCGTAACTTTTCAGGAGTTACCATTTCATTCAAAGCATCTAAGAGTGGTCGTAAATACGGATCTACTTTTTCATTTAAATCTCCGGGCAAAAACCCAAGTGATTCTCCAGCTTCTACAGCAGGACGAGAAAGGATTATCTTATTTACGGAATTGTCTTTTAACGCAGCAACAGCCATAGCAACAGCCAAATACGTTTTTCCTGTGCCTGCTGGTCCAATTGCAAACGTAACTTCATTTTGTTTTACTTTTTTGTAAAATTCAAACTGAGTTGGAGTTCTAGCACGAATAATTGTATTTCTAACACTAAGAATCACGTTGTCAGGTTCAAAACTAACTATTTTTTCTTGTTTGTTTTGATCAATAAAATTCAGAACTGCTGTAACGTCAAGTTCGGTTAAAGTCTGATTTTTGCGAATCATATAAAAAAGTTCTTCTAACACAGTTTCAATTGTTTTCAGCTCAATTTCTTGACCTCGTAACAAAATAGTATCACCTCGACAAACAATTTCAGCGTCGAACTTATTTTCAATGATTTGTAAATTCTTATCTCCAGGACCAAGAAATATCTTTAACTCGCTATCCTGAACCTTGATTTTTTTTTCTATTACATCCATATAATTTCAATAAAAATCCCCACTACAAAAAATCTGTAGTGGGGCAATATAAAACATAACGAGAACAATTCCCAATTATCATAAGTAATTTGATGGCTGATAAATTATTTCATTTTAGGGGCAACGTTCGTAGTTTCAGTATTTCCACCAGCTTCAGCTGCTGCGGCAGCACGTGCTGCACGTTTTTTTCTAAAGTAAGAACGTTCTGCTTTCATCTCGTCAGAAGATTTTTCAGAATTTTCTGGAATCACTAATACTTGACCAGGATAAATAATATCTGGATTTCTGATTTGACCAGTATTTGCTTGCCAAATTTTAGGCCATTTGAATGGATCAGAATAGATAGTAGATTTACCAGCTATGTTCCATAAACAGTCTCTATCTTCAGCCCAAGTACCAACTGTATATCCTTCAATTTTCTTAGTACGACGTAGACCTTTGATATCTCTATCTAAGCCAACGATTTTGTCAAAAAATTCGGGTAACAAAGAAATTTTAGAACCTTTTAATGAATTTAACTCATTTTCAAGTTCATCAACTTCATTTTGACGTGCTACTAAGTCAGCATCAGACATACGTTGCATTTGACGTACCTTAGCTTCTAAACGGCCTAAACGCTCACGAAATGCATTTACATCAGCCATGGTAGCACCAATTAGGGCATACAAAGCATCGTTACACATTTTAAGATTGTTTGTTTCAGTAGTAATTTGCATTTCTACATTTTTACTTTCAGCATTGGTTGCGTCAATTTCTGATTTCAAAATTCGTACTCTTTCCATAAATTCACCGATTCTAATTTCTGCTTGCTTTTTCGTTAGTTTTGCATCAGGAATATCATCAGTGGCTCTGTCACCTTGAGCAAACGTTGAAACGCTCGCAAGTAAGGCAAAAGATAGGATCGCTATTAAATATCTCATTGTTTTATTTCTCCAAAAATGTAGTGTTATTGATAAAATTAGTTATAAATTAACGCCAAACATCTGGCCATTGAGAAAGCTTGTCCTGTACGTATTTTTTGTCATCTTCGCATTTTTTAACTTCTGCTTGACGTGCTGAAAGATCTTTTTGCAATTTAGATCTATCGTTCTGGGCTTTAGTTTTACTTGCTTTTAAGCTAATCTCTTCTGAACGAAGTTCTCCAAGCTGTTTTAATTGCTCAGGAGTAATCATAGGAGTACAACTTGCTAAAAGTACAGAAGCAAAAAGCAACCCAGCTAAACCGGTTTTTAGTAGGCTTTTGGTTGTCATTGTTTTTACACCTTTCGTGTTATGGTAATAATGTATATTTAATATAATATATACAATCTACGTATTTTTTTTCATATAGTGTCTATCATTATCTTTTTTTTACACTTTTTTACTGTTTGTACTATTTGTTATGATATTATAATTACGCAAATATTCAAGTTTGAGAAACGATTAATGATTTAAATATTATTCACTATTTTTGTAACATTACATTCAGTTTTAAGTTAAAAATAATGTCAACAGAGCTCGATAAAATTTACAACCCTACCATTGTTGAAGACAAGTGGTATTCGCAATGGTTGGAACAAAAAATATTTTCTTCTTCTCCTTCCGATAAATCCCCATATTCAATTTTAATGCCTCCGCCCAATGTTACAGGCATCTTGCATATTGGTCATGTTTTGAACCATACTATTCAAGATTTATATATCCGTTGGCATAGAATGTTAGGGTTTGAAACTTGTTGGTTCCCAGGTATTGATCACGCAGGAATTTCTACCCAAACCAAAGTGGAACAAGCACTGAGAAAAGAAGGCAAAACAAAACACGATTTAGGTAGAAAAGCTTTTGAACAAAAGGTTTGGGAATGGAAAGAAAATTATGGTTCAATGATTTTAAATCAATTTCAAAAAATTGGTGATAGTTCGGACTGGGACCGAACGTTGTTTACCTTAGACGAAGGTGCTTCAACAGCAGTACAAGAAACGTTTATACGCCTTTTTGACGAAGGGTTAATTTATCGTGGAAAAAGAATTATAAATTGGTCGCCTGTTGCACAATCCGCACTTTCTGATGAAGAAGTAATCCCTCAAACAACTACAAGCACATTTTATACTTTGAAGTATCATCTTGAAGATGGTTCTGGAACTCTACTTGTGGGTACAGTTCGCCCCGAAACTTTATATGGTGATGTTGCAGTTGCTGTAAACCCTAACGATGACCGATATAAACATTTAGTAGGGAAAACTTGTATTGTACCAATGGTTGGCACTGTAGTTCCTATAATTTCAGATGATTACGTGGAAATTGATTTCGGGACAGGAGCATTAAAAATTACACCTGCACACGACATAAACGATTATGAAATTGGAATTCGCCACAATTTGCCAATCAACAATACCCTGAATGCAGATGGAACGTTAAACGAACTAACTGGCGAATGGCAAGGAATCGATCGTTTTGTTGCAAGAAAAGAAATCGTAAAGCGATTGGAATTATTAGACCTTGTACAAAAAGCTGATCCTTACGAACATTCTATTGGCACATCTGAACGAACCGGTGAACCT
>JBDNFX010000031.1:0-4760 GCA_041689575.1 Kapaibacterium sp. (SeqCode) | reverse complement strand
GCTTGGTTCGCATCTTGATAGTTTAGCGTTACTTGCACTTCTTTTACATCTGCTAATGCGATATCGGCTCCAGCATCTGCTCTGATTGGCACATCAATACTGCTTCCTATGTCCACGGCTCCAGCTTGGTTCCCTACACTGAAGTTTCTTGCAAAACTTTGTGCTATTCCATTGATATTTACTGTTGTTGCATTTCCACTTACTGCATCGCTTGTTATTTCCAACGTTGTTGTATGATTACCCATTGCTGTTGGTGAATATACGATATCTAGTGTTACGCTTTCTCCAGGTAACAATGTAAATATTTGATTTGCTGGTGTTGCAAATGTAAATGTTGCTCCACCAGGGTTTGCACCAAGATTTACCGATGTTACATTTAATGGGGATTGACCATTTGATGTAATTGTTGCTTGTATTGTTCCTGAACTGTTTATGCAGATTGGACCTACTGTTCCACCAACTACTGCTATATCAGATGTCAATGTTTGCGTTACTTGACCTATCCATTGAGAGGTTACTTCCCCTAGTGCATCAGATACTGTACGTACCGTTGCTACTTTAGCTCCTGGTGCTCCACTGTAGAATTGAACATTGAATGTTCTTGTTTCTCCTGGAACTAACACTATTGGAGTATTTAACAAGTCGTTTTTATCGTAACGGAATCCTTCGGTTGTTGCATTCCAATCTGTTGGATTGATTATGATTTCTTGCACTGTTCCCGGAACTACTTGTGTTAAATCGGTAATTGTTAGAGTATCATCATACATATAGTTTGTATTTGTAATAATGATATTTTGATTTGTAAATGATGTTGGGTCACCTGCGATTACTGAATTTCCAAAACTCATTATTGGTGTTATTGTAACTACAGGTACTATTCCAATTCCTTCTAAGGTTGCTGTTCTCAGGCCAATATCAGATGTTGCTGTCACATCTAGTGTATGTGGTCCTGTTGTTTGGGGTCTGTATTCTACTGGTACCGTTGTTTCTGCACCTGCTCCAACCGCTATTGGCATTGCTACTACATTGTTTGGATTAATAACAAAATTCGCATCCCCACTTGACAATTCTGATACTATTACGCCTTGGCTACCTTTGTTTTCTAACAAAATTGTTCCTGTGTATACTTTCGGTGCTGATGGACGATCGATACGACGTTCATCCCAATTGAATCCAGTTATTGCCAAACTTGCTTGTATTCCTTCACCACATATTGTTGCAATTGGATCAGGCGTTGTTGCATCTGATTCGAATACGATTTGGTCAATATATGATGTTGTTGTTGTTGGAGTGAATGTAACGGTAAAGATTACAAACTCTGTTGGCTTTATTACTATTGGATATACTAAGGCTCTTGTTCCTAAGTTTGTTGTAAACTCTGCATTCACTGGTGCAGATGCACCTGTAATTGTTAATGGATAGTTTCCTGGGTTACTTACTCGTACATTTCTTGTATTAGGTTCAGTTACTGTTATTTGGTTGAATTGTGCATCGCAAGGTAAGCCTGGTGTTAGACCTGCTAAAATTTGTGGGTTTCCAACTCCTGCTTTTAATTCTGTGAAGTAGACCATTTCTCCACACAAATCAATTCCAACGGAATCTTTGAACTGTCCATCGACTGTTGCATTGAAAATAACATCAATTTTAACACTGTCAGTTGGCGGTACTGTTACTGGCAATTGTAAGTTTACGAATGTAAATCCTTGTCCACCAGTTTTTAATTCTACTCTGTTTACTGTTTTTTCAACAACTGTGGTGTTTACTATGTAGAAACTCATTGTTTTGTTATCACCTGATTTAAGAAATCCGTAATCTAATAGACGTGGTCTTAAATCTGTTCCATCTGCTGTATATATAATTTGGATGACTGTATCATTTCCACGTCGGTCTACAAAGTTTAAGACTAAACGACCATCTTTTGTTTTGTCCGGTACATATCCTGACCAATTTGTTGATCTACCTTCACCAGGTACGAATTCATTGTAGGTAAATTCATAATTGAATGAATTTAATTCATCTTTCCATATAAATGCTAAGTTTGAACGTATTGTAATATCCTCTGGCATATCTGTTACTATTGCAGGTCCCGAACCGTTTGGTCCTACAATATCTCCGTTACATAACTGTTGCCATTTTGGATCCGGATTTACTGTATCTGGACTTGAAAGGTCAAACAATGCTACTGATGTTGGGAAACCATACGATTCATAACTTGACAAACCGTATGCATATCCAACAAATGGATCTTTAGAGCGAATGTGATAAACACCATCGCCAGGCAATGAAATATTTTTTACTGCCCATTTACGCCCATCTTGAAGACCCGCGTAAACTTGAGAAGGGTTACCACCAAAACGATCTTTTAACTTAGACCAACGAACATCATCACCATCTTTATCACCCCACTCTAAATGGTCAGGCATTGTATTGTTTTGATTCAACGGATATACTAAGTTCAAATAATTACTTCCAAACCCAGCACCATCACCTACTCCGGGAGTGGAGAAAATAATTTGTTTTTGATATTGTTGCAAAGGCGATAATACTAACTGATATGGATCTTGAGCAATCCCATCAAGAGATTGTCCTTGATTAAACATCGTTACATTAATTGGCTTATCTGCAGAAATTACAAAGTTTGCGTTTGCTCCCAACCATTGTGTTCCATATTGATTATACTCGCCCCAATCAGCTACTGAGGTTTGAGGCTTTGTTCCTAAAAATGCGATATTTGCTCCATTTACAAATACACTTGTATTTGGTTCTTTTGCAAATACCTGAAAGAATGGACCACGTTGACGACCAAAGTTTCTAGTCATATGGTATTCTGTACCCCAAGTATTAATAGGTAATTCCATTTCACAAAGGTGATCACAAGCTGTAATATCACTTGGAACATCCGCACATTGAACACCAGTAATAACACCAATAGGTTTAGTAGCAACAATTCTTGAACCTGCAAGAGTTGAACCAACAACTAATGATGATGCGAATGGAAGAACGTCACCTTTATTCATTAGAAATTGTCTTGTTTGACCAATTTTTTGACCACCAACTGTTTGAGTAATTCCATTACCAACGAGTGTGAAAAATACTTTCGTATTATCATAAGCTGCAAGAATACAAGTCATTGATGCAAGGTTATAAGGAGGATTAAAAGCCATAGACCAATTGTGAGCTTGGTAAGTACTTACAACATAATCTTTGCCCCAACCAGAAGTTGGAATTACAAGGTATCCATCTGAAGTATAAGCAATTTTAGTTACAAAATAACAAACAATTGGCGCTTTAGATGTTACTTTAATACCTCGTCCAACATATACTTGTTCTACTGGATGATTAGCAGCACCTCCGCCAAGATTTACATACGGTTGTGCTTCATTTGAAGAAACATCAACACGGATACAATCGTTTGGTTTTGTTTGAAACTGGCGTTTTGTTCCTGCTCCTTCATTTTCGACTGTTACTTGCGTTTTTGTACCACAAGCAATGTATAAAAACCAACCGTCAGTTGGTCTCCAACCTTCTACTAAGGCAGGAATTGCAGTAATATAGAATTCAGTACCTGCATTAGATGAATTTAAGTAGGTTGGAACCTTTTTGATATCTACTGGTCCGGTTTGTGCTTGAACACTTGTAGTTACCATAGCAGTCATAATTGCTAAAAAGACAATTACTCTTGTAATAGATTTGAACATTTTAATGCTCCTATAATATATGATATAATAATTTTACTATCGTTTTTAAGCAAGTTGTATCTTGCTGTTTCTATAATAACACATGAGATTGAAAATAATCCCAACTATTTTCACTTTTTTTTCAATGAATTCATTTTACTTCTGTTTTACTGCAAAAGGAGAACTGTTGTATTCACATACTATACTCCGCTTTTTATTAAACGACTATTACTTTTCAATAGTTTAAAAGTTCAGTATTTTTAGTATTCTGTATTAAAAAAAGCTACTTCAAGTTTCCTTGAAGTAGCTTTTTTAACATTCTGAATGTACCAGATTAGATTTTATTTTCTAATTACTAATTCTTTCGTTTCTGTAAATGTTCCTGAAGTCATTTTGTAGTAGTAAGCACCACTTGTTAATGCATCAACTGGAATAGATACTGTGTAGTGACCTGGTTGCAGTGTTTGATTTACTACATTTGCTACTATTTGACCTTGAGTATTGAATACTACGATTTCAGTAGGTGCTGTAAAACCAACACTGAAGTCAATGTTTGCATTTCCTGATGAAACTGGATTAGGGCTTACATTCATAAGACCGAATGAAACACCGCTTCCTGTTACACCACGAAACGATAATGCACACGTTGGGTTTAAGTTTATTGCTCCATTTGTTGAGGTAAATGTTGCACAACTGTTTCCAACTGCTGCAGTTGTTAAACGTAGGTCTACTTTTTGAATCGATCTGTCAAGTGTTGTTAAAAACTTAACTGTTGCAATTTCAACTCCAGCTGGACTGTTGAAACTAGCCGCTCCAGTTGATTGCAATGTGAAACTTAACATTCCATTTACTGCATCTACTGTTTTGTTTGTTAATGTCCAACCTTGTGCTGCCAACGCTGCATTGATTACTATATCACCAACATTTGTGTGTAAAATTCTAGCTTGGTTCGCATCTTGATAGTTTAGCGTTACTTGCACTTCTTTTACATCTGCTAATGCGATATCGGCTCCAGCATCTGCTCTGATTGGCACATCAATACTGCTTCCTATGTCCACGGCTCCAGCTTGGTTCCCTACACTG
>JBDNFX010000030.1:0-5958 GCA_041689575.1 Kapaibacterium sp. (SeqCode) | reverse complement strand
GATAATTAACGAAATTACAGGGTAATTTTTAATATCGATATTCTGTACAATCATTGTAAAATAATCTGGATTTTTAGGCTTAAGTTTAGCGATATCCATCATTCTGTCCATTCTGATTTTATTAGAATCAATGGATAAATAATCTACAGAATCTTTAGAAATAAACGCGGAGGTTGAACCTGCATTTAAACTAAAGAATACAACTAAAGTAGAAACAAAAAGTACTATTCGAAACATTATATAGTGGATTTTACGAAAAACCCCTCTAAAAGATTGAGTATAATCTCTCTCGTTAGAGGGGGAATTCCATAGTGTAATTCTTTTAAATTGTTAAACGAAGAACAGGAGAAATCATAAAGAAATTCTTTAACTCATATAGTCTAGCTTCACGTGTAAGTGGTGTAGCATATTTTCCTTCTAAATAAAGCCATTCTCCAAAAACAGGAACATAGGCTGTACCTAGAATTATTTGGTTAGAATACTGAATACTCATACCGAATGGAAAGTCTTTTTGATTACGATATTCTAATTTTAAATAAAGCCAATCAGCAAATTCATTTGGTTTATACGTAATTAAATTAGTTGCATCAAAACCTAAGTAATCGTTAAATTTATTTTCAGGTAAACTTGAACGGAACATTGCTGCTTCGCGAACTTCCGCATAACTAATACCACCATCGGCTCTGAAAAAGTTATTTGCTTTATCATCAATCCACCAATTGTAGAATACTGTTACTTGACCTGTAGCTCTTAAAATTGGAACTACTGTTCTAACATATCCAGGTTGAATCGTAGGATCATTGATACCAGTTTCATCAACAATATCAATTCTTGATTCATCTAATGAAAACGATCTATAAGATGTAAAGTCTACTGAATTTGAACGACGTATAGGTTGAAGTGGAAGCTCTAAATTAAAGTTAATACCGGCTTGAGGATGAAATGGAGCAAATAATTCTAAACCAGCAATTAGTTTACCACCTTGAGCAATACTTAATTTTCTATCTGGAATAATATTTAGAAAATCTTTAGTTGCAACTTCATTATTTAAACGGTATCCATAACCTAATTTTGCATTTACTAAGAAAGGGATTGCAATTTTAGAAGCTTCGTCATCATTTTTAATCAAAGGTCTTTGAAGAATAGTTTTTGCTTCTCCAGCAGACCAAAAATGATAACCTACTTCATCAGTACCAAGTTTGTTTGTTATCCAAAAACCTACATCTTCATTCCCAATTTTCAAAGATTGTTCAAATCCTGAAATTACTATTGAATGAGTAGTATTGGTAGGCATTTTGTAATTGATGATTGCATCGCGTTGATCTTTATCTGGCAATTCCGTTAAAGGAATATTTTTATGACAATATGTATCTTTTGCAGTTAATTCAGTAGCAACCTTACCTATTTTAGCAATGTCCGCTTTTTTAATAGTTGCGTTACCACATTGAATAAGAATTATTTGAGAATAGAACCCAGTCTTTGGGGCAGATGTAACAGTAATTCTGTTAACATCCAACATTGATGCTGGAAATCCTAATCTTGAGAATGCTTGTTGTATTTTTACTTGCATTTCTGGCTGACAAACTGTCCAGCGTGGGAAATACTTCAAAACGTCAGGATCGATTGTTTGAATCGAAGATAGCAACGTACTATCTGAGGACATTGCTTTACCAATAATAGTTGAAAATGGTATAACAATAAATACAACAAGTAAAAAGGAAAATAGTTTATTGAGCTTCATAATGGCAATGGTATATGTTTGTACTTTAGAACTAAGTTGGTTAATCTAAAAATTCAAGATAAAACGTGCAGTGGGTAAAAACACACTTGAATTTTCCCATGAATAAGCTTCACGAATTACTGGAGCAAAGAATCTACCGTCTAAACGTAAATTAAATTCTTGCGTAATTGGAATTTGCAACCATGCAGTTCCAGAAAGTGCTGCATCAAAAAATTGCAACGTAACTCCAAATGGAGTAGAAGCTCCTGTATTCATATATTCAACTCTACCAAGAATTCCACCAATGAATTGGCTTTTAGAATTAATACTGGTATCTTTTAAGCCACCGTTACCATCATCAGTTTCGGTTTTATACCAAGCTTCAACTCCGTAGAATGCACCACCTAAGCGGAAACGGAATAAATTAGTGTTATCAACTTTGATTGCGAACGTATAAGCTAATGTACCATGAGAACGGATCATAAAATCACGTAACTCTCCACCTTCTTTGTTGTTTGGACGAGGTCTGTCAGTTATAACAGCATCGCCAGAAACAAATGAAGCAGTCGCATTAAATACACCTGTTTCAGATGGGATAATAGGAATATTAAAATCAATTGACCCATTTACACCGACACCACCATGTGTCATTGTTCTTCTGGCTCCAAATGATTCAGAAACTCCAGCCCAACCAGAGGTTGGTAGTACTATTCCTAATTTAGCAGCGCCCCAAATTGCATTTAGTGTCATTCGTTCAGACCAAACTGAAGGGTAGTTAATATCTTCTAAACCATATTTCAACTCAGCGCCGTATTTTGGTAAAGTTCTATTATAGATAGTTACTTCTCTTTCAACAACTTCTTTTATCATTTTCGTTGTATCAACATAATCAGGGACCATAACAGTTTCTTTAATAGTTTTACGAATAGGGTCTCCGTAATATAAGTAACTGATTCCATCGAAAGCACCCACTGTTAACACGTGTGGATTATAAAAATCTACTGGCGAACCTTCGGAGATACGTACATAGGTTTGAACATCATTTTGAGAAATAGTATCAGCAACTCCAACTTTCTTGGCAAGGAATCCTGTACCTAAATCTTGTATATCAGAAGTTCTATCTTCGTAAGCACCTTGTAAAATTTGATTCTCACAATATTCTTTAATAGTTAAAGTCGTATTTGAAATTTGAAGTTTTTCAAGGTCATACACTGTATAAGGATTAGATACTTGAGAAATATTATCTTCAATACCAACTCCACCTAAAGAAGTTTTTACTGTGAGAAGTCCAATAATTTTAGGAGTTTCATTTCTATCAAATCTTTTGTCATTATAACGAACTGTTATTACATAAGCATTGTCGAAAATTGCTTCTTCGTATTCTTTTTGGCTTCGAGTAAAGGTCATAAAAGCTTTACAAGGTCCACTTTTTGAAATTGTATTATGTTCATTATTATCTGAGTCAAATTCTCCCCCTTCTTCATCAAAAACCCTACGAATTTCATCTTGAAATTCTGCTTTACAATTACTTGCACCTGCAAATTGATTTATGTCCGGTTTTTTTAAAGGAACTAAAACTTCAACTAATGGTTGAATATTGGATAGTTCCATTATTGAAATATTACCGTAACGATAATTTTGCAAATCTTTAAGCTCCTTCTTAATAATAGGAGCATTTGGGTTTATTTCAGAATCTTGTGCATTAAGTGTTGGAACACTAAATATAATGAATGCAGATAGTAATGCAAGAAATCCAAATTTTAAAACGTTCATTTTTATTATAGTTTTGATTACCAAAATCTTTTACTGATTATTAAAAGCCTACTTGAACTGTATATTTTCTTGATTTAGTGGCTCGTTGTCCGTTTATGACACTAGATGCTTTCACGCTAATTCTAAAACTTCCTTTTAAACGACCAGGACGATACCTTGGACCTATCAACTGAGCTTGAATAGTAAATTTATTCCCAGCTTGTTTAGGACTTCCAACTAACTTAAGAGTATATTTTACTTCCTTAGCATCGAGATTTACTATTTTTACATCTGAAGGGTCAATAGCAAATTCAGGAGTTCCTTCAAGTTGTCCCAATTTAGTATTTCCGTCATCAGAACGAACTGAAGGTGGTTCAATTTCAAAATTTGTAATATCAAAAATTTGAGCTTGATTCGGAGAACCAACTACTGGCAATCCACGAAGTCTTGGTCGAGGAGGATTGACTTCAAATGATTTTTTATAAATCAACAAAGGAGGATCTTTTTCATTATATCGTGATTTCCAATATATTTCAAAGTTCAAACTTTTTGCACTTTCAGGAACATATTTTGCATCTGATGCATCAATACGTAATTTTCCTTTAATAGTAGCATCGAGTACACCATTATCTGATTTAACATTCATCGAAAATTCACTTGGAGAAATTCCAGTTGCCGCAGTTGCAGCTGCAGGTAATAGTATAAGATCGCCCATACTTAAATCGAACGCACTTTCAATATCATCTGGGTTCGTTATTGCAGAAAACACGTCACCATTTTGTTTCGATGGGAATACTTGTACATTCATTGGGACTTCTTCAGAAATTTTGCCATTTCCTTCCCAAGCAACTTTTATGTTATACGAACCAGGAGTAGTATTTGCTGATTGAATAGGTATGTATAGAATTTTTGAAATAAAACCTTCACCAGTTGTAGCAGCAGAATTTCCTGCTCTAATTTCCGCTCCTGCTATATCTTTGACCGAAAATTTAGGATTTCCACTAGAAGGGAATACTTGACAAGGAACTTCAATATATCCTTGACCTTCAAATACTCTTACTAAATCTGTTTCTAAAGTAATTTTTGGTGGTGCTGTTGGGCGTGGAGGTGGATTCATAACGAAAACATTAAATTCTATTGAACCTCTGTTTTGTTCAAAATCTTGAGAAAGACCAGGTGCTAATAATTTAGCAATGTATCCATATAATTCAACTCTATTCGGTAAACTTGCTTTTTCTTGATCTGAAGGACCAGCTTGAGCAGCTATTTCTGCAGCTTTAGATTTTGCATCTATAATACGTTTGTTGAAATCTTCAAGATTAATTTTTTTGTTTCGTAAATCATCAGCAGTCGGAACACTAAAAGAACCTAATTTTTTACGTAGTTCTTTTTCTACTTTAATTAAGTCTTTTACTTTCAACTGTACTGTACCTATATTGATTTTAGCTTCAGGATTTAACTCTGCAACTCCAGAACCTTCTTCTGTAGATGCTACTCCAAGTACTTTATTTGTACGAGAACTAAAACGTAATTTATACCAGCCACCTTTAACAGGTGGTTGAAAACGAACCATAAATGCTCGTTTGGTAATTGAATTACCATAATTGAGCTGAGCTAAATTATCAGTTTTTTCTTGTGAATAAGTAAATGCAGAATCGTCAGTTTTCCCTGGTGGTACAAAACTTGGACCTTTCACTAAAGAATAAGGTTTATATATAGGATTTCTATAATCTTGAGTTGTACTTACGTCTAGTTCGATTTTACGCATTGACTGGAATTGCCAACCTAAATCTCCGACTTGCGTACCTTCTGCAAGTTCAGCAAACTTTGTTTTTCGAGCAACATCATCCATTATAAAAACTGGAGCGTTGTTTGGATCTTCAGAAGAATTATAAAATACTTGGTATTCAAGTTCTTGAACATTTGCGAGCATTTTACGTTTCTTTTCAAAATCCTTTTTATCTTCAGGAGAGGCGCTATTGTCTATTTTCATATTAGAAACATCAGTAACCCCCACTTCAATTACATAGGTTCTATCTTCCTTTATTTCGGGATCACCTGGTTCTTTAATATAACCTGCAGGCTTAAGAGTTATCTGGTCTTGAGGACGAGTATTAATACCTTCCGAGCCAGCCCCCGTTTGCATTTGGCCGAGAATACTTTCAAGAATCTTCATCGATTCTTTTTGTTTGGCAAGTAGATGCTCTTCTGCTTCATCACGTTCAACGATGATGATGAGAAGCTCCAAAATTACTGCCAAATAGAGTACGAAGTAAACCTTACCAGCACTTCCTGATGCCATTGTATGAATCCTTTATAAAGAAAAATGCGTTATATAATAGTTCTATTCAATTTCGAATTTTGTTCGATAAAACAAGACGGCAGATGAATTTGAGTTCATCTTACCGCCTTTTATCAAAAAAGTGTTGTCTACTTATTTTCTGAAACTGTTTTTGAAACTGTTTCAGTTTTTGTTTCAACAGTTT
>JBDNFX010000029.1:0-4399 GCA_041689575.1 Kapaibacterium sp. (SeqCode) | reverse complement strand
TAATAAATGAATATCACCAAACCATAATATTTCTTTTCCAAAATAACAATCTATCCCAATTTGATATTGGTCGGACAAATGTTGAAATTGAGGTTTTAGTTGATCGAGTACTTTCGTAATGGAATTTGTTTCAAACATTCCGTTATAGGTTTTATCTTCCAAAGTATGTAGATCAATTATAGTTTCTACGAAAAGTACCATTGATTTGGTTGTGTCAATTAACAACTGAGAAATATCTTTAGAATAATTTGAAATTGGGATATCTAAAAAATGTTGAATTGGATTGTAGACAGAATGTAACAACGTTTTAGATATTGCCTTAGTAAATTTTTCATACTCGGAATTTTGCTTTGAACGTAATTGCTGTTGACGCTGAAGTATTGACAAATCGAATTGTTTTTTATGGTGAACTTCTGCTTCACGTCGTAGAAATTCTACTTTGTGTTTGATTTCCATAGTAAGAAGTTCTTTTTTGTTTCTCTGGTTAGCTTGAACTTGTAAAATAGATTGATACTGTTCAAAATTTTGAAGTCCTTTTTTCCATTCTTGTTGAATTTCTAATAACTCTACTAACTGTTCGAATATATCAATTTTTAACTGAATTGGAATAGTGTCTGAAAATAACAAAACAGCTGATTCTAATAGTGTAACCTTTTCTTGAATTTCTAATTCTTGTTGAGTAATGTAGAATTGAATTGTTTTAATTGCATTTAACTGATTTTGCTCTTTGATGCACAATTCAATCAAATTTTTACTATCGTCAGAACTAAGTTTAGAAATAGAAAGTAAAGATTTAATTAGATACGTATAATAAACAAATTCACTATAATATCAATTTTGATCTTTAAAAACATTAATAGAAGTTTCGGCAATCGACAAGGCTTCTTCGTGTGAGCCAATGTCCATAACTAGTTGTATATACGATAAAAGTACTTCCTTTTGTTGCTGAATACTTTCGAATGTAGCTATTAGAAGTGTTTCGTGAATTTTTTTAGATTCATGAATGTTTCCCAAAAGTACTAACAACTTCGATTTCCTAAGATGATATTTGAAAACAGATTCACTATCCGTAGATAATTCTAAAGCTCTATCCAAATATATAATTGCGTCATGATTAGCATTTATCTCTTCTGAAATAAATGCTAAAGAATCTAAAATCGAAATCATAACACTTAATGGAACTTCCGTTTCTATTTCTAATTTCTTAGCATATTGAAATGTTAAAGACAAGTTTTTCGAATACGAAGATACCTCGTACAGTGCTTGCAATGTTGGAATTCTTATTATTGAAAAGGACAACTCTTCTTGTAACTGTAAAGAATCTTCAAAGGCTGTAAGACTTTGTTCAAATTGCCGTAATTCTGCATAACAATGACCTACAAGAAACTTTAATTTTATAGAAATCAAAACGTCCTTATCATCAATTTCAGAAAGAACCGATAAATTTTGATTTAAATCACCTTCTACGATAGAATGTTTGTTTTTAACAACTTCTAACAAAGAATCTAAATATTTATTTATCGAAACGAATGTATTAGCGTGTTCTGTATTCACAACAATTTTTTTCTCTTAGTTTCATAAAGCTCAACGTTTAAACTATAGTCATATATAATTTTACTTTTGAGGAATGTGACTCATGAAATCTTTTGCAAAACGGTGATGGTATGATTGTAATAATTCCTGAACACTTTGAGAAGACTCAGCGCTTATTATGAGTCCTGCAAAGTACTTTTTCTTCTGAACCCATTTAATTTCAGATTCGTTGTAACTACTCATATCAGGGAAATCAATATTAGACATTGTAAAAATCCCACCACCATACGAGAATTTGTTGAAATCTGGCAATTTATAGGTGCCAGGAGGCATTAATTCTATTTTAGCCCATTCGTGCCACAAACATAACCCTGTATTATGCCAAACGATGTCTGGGATTCTCGCCCCACCAATACGAGCAGAACACTCTAAAAAGTAAAATTCCCCAGTTTCGTGGCTTTTTATATATTCATTATGCATAGTTCCAGTTTTCAAACCAAATGCTTTTGTCAACCGGGCATTTAGTTCTGATAATTTTTTAAAATCATCAGATTTTTTATCAATATTAAAAGTAGTAAAAACGCCACCATTTGTATTGATATCTAACATAGTTGATCCATATTTAGACACAGAATCAAAAATTGGTTTGTAATCGTAAACTAAAGAATCAACATGAAACACATCGCCTGGAACATATTTTTCTAAAAGATAAGAAGTTCGTTTATCTCCTAATTCATCTAATTTATTCCATACTTCTTCTTCCTTGTTGAATTTTTGAATTTTTGCTGAGGAAGCACCCATTCGAGGTTTAAAAATCCAAGTTGGATCAACATTTTTCATAAAAGCTTTAACTTCAGCATTATTGATTAACCTAGTAAACTCAGGTACTGGCAATCCTTCTTGAAGTGCTTTTTCTCTCATTGCTAATTTGTCACGAAAGTATCTCGAAGTAGTGTCTCCCATTCCAGGTGTACGTGTATGTTCACGTAAATCTGCAGCTACTTCAATATCAAACTCACCTAAACCAACAATTCTATCGTATTTCGTTTCACGACTTAGAAAGCAAACCACATTTCTCACAACTTTTTCGTCGAATAAATCTGGAACAGCAAATACATTATCAATATATTCTTTATTCCATTCTTCTTTTAAATAACGTTCTTCGGTTAGCAAGTCTACTCGCCACCCCAAACGCTTTGCTTCTACAAAAAAAGGTCTTCCGAATAAAGCTCCAACTATACATAAAACTGCAGGTTTTGTATCCATAAATTTCCTTAAAATTGATAGAAAAGAAGATGTTAGAATGATATTGTAACTACAAATTAACTTTTTTGTGTGATTTCTTCAAATAAAATTGCATAAGATTCATATCGACGTGAAGAAATCTTCCCTTTTTCCACTGCTGTAATGACGGCACAATCTGGTTCATGTAGGTGAGTACAGGTAGAAAATTTACATTTTTTACGGTATCGTTCAAATTCGTCAAAGTAATACATTAACTCATCTTTATCAATCGACCAAATAGAAAGTTCACGAATTCCTGGCGTATCAACTATGAAACCTTCGAAAGGTAGTGGTTGTAAGGTAACATTTGAAGTTGTATGTTTCCCTTTTTTCCACTTTTTACTTGTTGAGCCAACTTTTAAATTGCTATTCCCAAGTAGAAAATTTACTAATGTCGATTTCCCAACGCCAGAAGGACCTGCGACTACCGAAGTTTTTGAAGTAAAGAAATGTTTAATAGAATCGCAATTTATTCTTTTTTCTAAAGAGAAAACTAAAATGTTCTTTTTTAACAAAGAATAATAATCTTGTAAATCTTCTTGAATGATGTCAAGGGGAAGAAATTCGGATTTGTTAATAAAAAGAACTGGTTCTAATCCACCTTTAGAAGCAGAAATCAACATACGATCAATAAATCGAGTTCTATAGGGAGGGTCGTCCGCTGCAACCATTATTATTAATTGGTCTACATTCGCTACAATCACTTGTTCTTTCCTTGTATTTTTCCCAACTGCAGTTCTGGAAAGTTTCGTTTTCCGTTCCTGAATGAGAACGATTTTTCCTTCGTTTTCGGTAGTTTCGTTAGGAACAACCTCAACGAGATCTCCAACTACAACTAAGGATCCATCATTGTCAGGAGAAGAAACAGAACCGGCCATTTCGCAAAGATAATTAGCATTTGAAGTTTTTACTAACCAAAATTTACCTTGAGATTCGATAACCTTCCCTAAAACGGTTGAAGATGTATCAAACTGAATTCGTTCTTTTCTTTGAGTTCGAGTCTTGTGTTTTTTGTCTTTTCTGTTAGAAAAAAGAGTATTCTCAAAGTCGAAAAGTTCTTCGTTTGATTCTATCATTAAATCCAAGTAAAAGTAAGTATAATGGCATCTTTGCAAACAATTGTTAAAAGTGTGTATAAAAATACACATATTTTTTGTGAATCTACTACAATTTTCGTAAATTAGCCACAATTAATCAATTAAAGAGGTACGGTATCTTGGGCTACCGTTGGATTTTCCGAACTATAGGCGATGAAAAAACCGTTGAAAACTTAGCAACACCACTTAAAATACCAAAAAGTCTCTCATCTGTTTTATCCTCAAGAGGAGTAACAAATGAGTTAGAAGGAGAATTATTTTTTCATCCTTTGCTTTCAAAGTTATATTCTCCATTTTTAATGGATGGAATGGATATAGCTGTAAAAAGAATACTTCTTGCGGTTAAACGCGGAGAAGTGATCTGGATACATGGGGATTATGATGTCGATGGAACTACTTCAACTGCAATGATGTATCAATTTTTGCAGTCGATTGGTGCTAAGGTTGGGTTTTATATTCCAGACCGCTTAACAGAGGGGTATGGT
>JBDNFX010000028.1:0-10206 GCA_041689575.1 Kapaibacterium sp. (SeqCode) | reverse complement strand
TCCAAGATTGTTAGCAATTCCACTCTTGTTACCAATTTCTTCATTTATCACTAACGATTTTTGATAATATTCTATGGCTTTACTATATTCAGAAAGATTATGGTATACAATTCCTATATTTCCAAGATTTGAAGCAATTCCATGTTTGTTACCAATTTCTTCATTTATCACTAATGCTTGTTTAATATATTCTAAAGCTTTACTATTCTCTGAAAGATTAAAGTATACATTTCCTATATTTCCAAGATTTGAAGCAATTCCTTCTTTGTTACCAATTTCTTCATTTATCTTTAATGCTTGTTGATAATATTCTGTGGCTTTACTATTCTCTGAAAGATTAAAGTATACATTTCCAAGTTTATTTAGAATAAAAGCTACATTATTTGGAGAGTCTTTCACTTCAGAAACAGTAAGCAAATGCAACGCAAGTTCTTCTGCTTCTTTATTCTTAGATTGAGAAATATAGGTTCCTATCTTTTCTATTTCTAATTGAATTTCTTCTGGGATCATATTGCTTTCTCCAACCAATAGGTTTGCATATTGCCTTTTCCTTTGATGTTAATTTCACCACGTGGCACTAGTTTAAATTCAGGGTATTGTGATATGGAATTTGCGAATGCCTCGCTGATATGAATCTTCCCCGGTTCTCCTTGTGCTTCTAATCGTGATGCTACATTGACAGTGTCCCCGTAGACGTCGTACTGAAAACGTTTATTACCTATCAATCCAGCACTTACAGGACCACAATGTAAACCGATCCGAAAAGATACAGCATAGCTGGGTGGTAACAAATCTTGGATTTCTTTCGGTATTGATAATTCTGAGATTATTTCTACAGCTACTTTTGCTAACAAATAACAATGTTCTTCTGATTTTAGTGGTATACCAGACATCGCCATATAACAATCACCAATTGTTTTTAGCCGCTCACAATTGTTTTTAGCAACAATTGTATCTATGAGACCAATGACATAATTCAAAGACTTAAAAAGGTTTATCGGGCTCATTTTGTCAGATATTTTAGTATATCCAACTAAATCTGCAAACAATATCGATACATTATCAAATTGTTCGGAAACATCTTTATTATCCAGAAGCTTAGTAGCAATTCCAGACGGCAACAATTGTGATAATAGTCTTTCAGTAATAGCTTTTTCTTTTTCAGATATATCCATCATATTTTTAAACTCATTATTTCTAATTTCTAACAATGATTGTTGTATCGTTGTTTCAATTTCAATAGAATTATAATATTCTAAAAATTCAAATGCATTTTTCCATAGTCCTGTACCTTTATACAAATTTACAAGTTCAAAATATGCTTCTTTAAGTTCTGTAAGGGTTGAATAGGTTTTGAAAACATCGACTGTTTGTATAAATAACCTTTCTGAGTTTTGAAAACTATACTTTGAAAATTCTGGTTTGGCATAAACTTTTGCTATTTTAAAATTTAAATACGCTATAAAATTGTTGTCATATATTAGTAAAAACTGTTCTAACGCCAATTGATATAGAGTAAATGCTTCTTCATATTCTTCAAGTTCAAAATAAACATCCGCTATATTAGAATACCCAACTCCTATGCCTCTAGTAATATTCAATTCTTTAAAATACACAAGTGCTTTTGAATAATATTCGAGTGCAATATTCAGCTCTTTGCAGGCAAAAAAATGCAATCCTAATTGGATGTTCACAAAAGCAATTCCTCGGTCATAGCCAATTGATTGTTGAAGTTCCAATGCCTTTTGAAGGAATTGTAGTGCCTTTTTTCTATCGCTTAGATGACTATAAACCTCAGCAATATCTGTAAAAATTTTTCCCAAAATTTGGGGTTTGTCCACTTTGACAAAATAATCATTTGCTATGAGAAGATTTTCTAATGCTTTTGGGTATTGCCGTAGAGAACTATATACTGTACCTAAATGTATATGTCCAAAATACTTTAATCCCTTTTCATCGTTTATTGGAACGAAGGATAAACCTAAATAAATTGCTTCAAGTGATTTAAAGAATTCTTGTTGGTAAATGAAATATTGAGCTAGAATATATTGAGCGGTAGATTGTTCAAAATACGATTGAGAATCTTCAGCATATTTTGCTGCTTTCAATCCATATTCATACGACTGTATGTAATTAGTTTCTCGTAAAAAAATCTCTGCCAAGATATTATGTGAACGCGCAAGTAAGGTAGAATTTTGAATTGAGTTTTCAAATTTGGGTGTTGAAAAAATCAAATCTAAGCAGATTATTTTTGCTGATTCGTAGTCGCTTCGATTAACAAGAGCGAGTGCATTCTTTAATTCTTCTAAATTAGATTCGTAACTCATTAGATTTCAAAATTGGATTAAGTTTCTAATGTAGTCAATTTTGTAGAACTAACCTACATTTCTTTTATGAGTTATAAATAATTTCTTTAAAAAGTTAGTATTTTTAGTAGGAGTGTAAGGATTTCATTTAAGGAGTAATTTAAGTGAAAGTAGATTTTTTCGAATAATATAGGTTTTTAAACTACCTTCTTTTACTCAACACCTTGAACTTGAGCATATTGATTTTTGAAAGTTTTTGGTTATTTTTCAATACTGAAGGATAATAAATTCTTAAAGAACATCTTGAATTGTGTAAATTATTCAGAAAGCAATTTTGAATTTAAGAAATTAGAATCAGTCAATGTGGCTAAAAATGCGATTAAAACTCTTTTTTCTTCATTTGAAAGTTGTGTTCCTAACGTAGTTCCATTTTTAAAAATAGGATCAAGTTGGGGTGAATCTACTATTCCATTAGAATAATGATCTAATACATTTTCAATTATCCTGAATCTACCATCATGCATATATGGTGCAGTTTCCAATACATTTCTTAAAGATGGAACTATAAATTTGTATTCGTCATTAGGATTTAAAGTAATTCTTGCTCTTCCTTTATCATCAGTTCCTGGGATAGGAGAAATTCCATTACTACGAAAAGATTCATCGGTAAAAAATGGTTCTTTGTGACAACTTTCACATTTAGCTTTAAACAAAACATATCCGGCATTTTCATCTGTAGTAAAGGTAGCTCCTTCGGCTCTACTAACTATATCATATTTAGAGTTTGCTGAAATACACATTAGTTGAAATTGAGAAAGGGCTTTTAGAAATCGTTCTGAATTAATTTCATTCGATCCAAATGCTGCTTCAAACAATCCAGGGTAATCTTTATGATTTCGTAATTTTTCTAGTACATTCGGAATTGTTTCATCCATTTCATTATGAGCAGTTATTGGATTTATTGGAAACAAATCTAAATCAAATACTCCACCATCCCATTGAAAGAATTTTTTCCAAGCCATATTTTGAACTGAAGGTGTGTTTCGTAGTGTTAATCTATCTTCAACTCCATGACTAAGGTCGTGCCCATGTTGAGTAAATGCAGAACTTGGAATATGACAAGTACCACAAGCTATTGTACCATCGATTGATAATATTCCATCATAAAATAGTTTTTTACCTAAAGTGAATCCGTTTTTCGTAACAGGATTTTTAGTTAAATCGTAGGTTGGTGTCGGAAAATTCTTAGGTACAGAAAAGCCTGGGAATTGTTCTTCAGTTGGACTATTAGATTCGCTACAAGAAAACATCGTGACACCGAAAGTTACTAACAGTAATACTACAATGTTTTTACTCATTAATTACTGACTCCACTGAAAACATTCTACTATAATTTGTAGCAATTGATGAAGAAATAGGTACAAACATTATAGAAGGATATGTTTCAATTGAAACATCTTGTGAACCAATATATATAGTTGATATCTGAGCTTTAATATCAATATAAGTTTTCTTGTTAGCAATCAGTTTTATTGGACTAGAATGTGAAATGATAATGTTTCGTAAGTTGTTCATTGAAGGTGAAGAATATCCACCAAACCCACCTACATGATATCTGATTCTATTTAAAAATACTGTAGAACTAGGCGAAGTACCTTCGAACATAAAGAATACATACCCAGAATTCCACCCCCAATACATATCTTTACCTAATCCTCCTACATCTAAAACCCCTTTTCTACTTTCAATTCCGGATACTGAACGTAATGAATCAACACCAACTAAAAATTTTATCGAAGAATATTCTCCAATACGAACATTATTAAACACTATAACTCTAGATGAATTATTTTCTTGATCTACCAAAAAATACGAAGAATCTTGGGGAATTGTTACTATACTACCATCAGTTTTTTGAAAAGAAAAATTTGATAAGTAATACTTCAATATCTCTGGTTTGAGCATTTCATTATGAAGATTAGTATATTCATTTCCGAGAATAAGTTCTTCACTTCCAAAAAAATTGGTTATTTTAATTGAAATAGTAGATGTAGAATCAGGTTCAATTGGCGTTGGACTAACAATTGTTTTTTGTGTACAAGCATTGGTAAAGAGTGAGATTAGAACCAAAAAGGTTATGACATATAGAAGTTTCATAGCAATAATTCCAATAAGCGGTGTAGTAATATTACAATATACGAAAATATTTCGAAAAAATTGTTAATAGATACCGCCCATCTTCCTCTGGTTAAGTAAATGATTTGGATTTGAATGTTTTGGTAGTTTTTTAGGTTTAGACTTCATAGAATCAAAGTCAGTAAGTGAATTTAAAAATGAAACAATATCCTTAATTTCTGATTTTGTAAGTCCTAATGAATCTGCAGGTAAGGTTTGGTTTGAAACTTCAAGTTTTAAACCTACGCCACCACCGTTGTTATAAAAATCTAAAATTTCTTCTAAAGTTTTATATATTCCATTATGCATATACGGTGCTGTAACCTTACTATTCCGAACTGTAACCGTTTTAAATGAATGATTGTAAATTTTCGATCGTTCTTTAAGTTGACCAGCATACCTTCCAACATCTGGATCAATCTGTAATCGTTTTGCTTGAGGATTTAACGGAACACCTAGTACTTCAGATTCCATTTCTCTATACAAAGGTGGTACTGAACCATTAAATAAAGGTAAAAAATGACAGGTTCCACAAGCAGCTTTACCTAAAAACAAATTTGCTCCACGATAGGCTGATTTAGAAAAATTTGTTTTTTCTTTTCGCATAAATTTATCAAATTCAGAATTAAAACTTGTCAAAGAGCTAACATAGGAACTTAACAATTCTTGAATACGAATTTTTGTAATTACATTCCCATTACCATTAGGATAAATTGAAGTAAATAAATCTTGATATTCTTGGATAGATTCAAGTTTTGATGTAATTTCTTCAAATGTAGTGTTAAACTCTTTATCTGAGACAACAACGTGTTCAAGTTGTGATTCTAAAACATCGGCTCTTAAATCATAGAAGTATCTATCAGAATATACAGAGTTAATAAGTGTTGGTGAATTTCTTTCTACAGTACCATCATGGTTCAAGGCAATACTTTTTGGCAAACCATCGGTAAATGCAAGCTCTGGTTTATGGCAAGAAGCACACGATCGATCATTTGAACCAGACAAAATTGGGTCAAAGAATAGTAGTTTCCCTAATTCTTCTTTTTTAAACGAATTTTCTTTTTCTAGTAAAGCTGTATAATAGTACTTGTTTAAAAAATCTTTGGAAAACATAGATCGAGCTTTATAATTTAGTGACTGTTTTACTGGGGTTGTCTCGTAAATAGTTTCTATATGGAGTAATTCTTGTGAAGATATCATATAACCATATAAAGGGTCTAAGAATTCCCTTATAAGATGAATTCTATCGAAAGTCTCTGAATTCTGATTTTTTAAAAGGTAGGCAATTGATTGAGTTATTGTTTGATCAATGCTCATTTTTAAACTTTCATTTTTAATCATAATTTCTTTAGCATATATAGAGTAATATGTTTCAATCGAACGAAGAGATGATTCTGCATCAGTAATAAAATTTTCTGATTTAGGAGTATCAAAACCAGTTAAACCTAGTGTTACTATTCGGATAATTTCTAACTGAATTGCCTCAAAGACATGTCTATCAGTTAATCGAACATACGATTGAAATCGAACAAATTCTTCAACCCTTCTTTCTAATTTATTTGATAACTGCTCTAACTCTTCTTTTGCTACTTCGTTTGAATTTAAATTATCAGAGTATAAGACCTCTTCAATAACTTGAATTCCTTCAGGTTCAATTTCACTTAGCTGTGGAGAATTTCTTTCCAAGTGCATTAGTGGAGGTCCATTAATGAAGTCTTTTACAAAATCTGGTTCAAGGTATTCAGAAAGTAATTCTATTGTTTTAAATTTCAATCTTACTTGAATATATTGTTCTTTCAATTCATTAATATCTACTTCGTATGAACGAAATTTTCTAACTTTTTCAGTAAATAGTTTGACTGCAACAACAAAGGCTTCGTTGTCTTTTTTGTATGTTGCCTTTACAGTATTTTTAACATCAACATTGTTAAACTGGAATGAAATCAGCAGTAATGCTATTGCTACAATAGCTCCGAAAAATAAAATATAAGAACTAATTTTAATCATTTTTTTAGAGTGAAAGTATTGTAAAGAAATTTAAAGATGAAAATGGGCATATAGAATGTAAAAACACTATATGCCCAAAATCAGTATAAGTTAAATGATATTATTCAACGATAACTTTTTGAGTATCTCCATCCGCAGTACGAACGAAATATGTACCACTTTGAAGGTCAGTCATATTGATAACATTAGAGTTTCTAACTACTTTAACTCTGTTTCCATTCACATCATAAATAGCAGCATCAGTAGTTTTGTTCATTTTCAATTCTCTGTTTACAGGGTTTGGCCATACTTCAAAACCTTTTGTCGACATTAAAGGCTCAGAAAAAACTGAAGTAATTGCTCTGTCAAAACCAGTGATTGCATACGTTAAGGAGTTATTCCAAGGGAATGGAAGATCTGCTTTAGGGTGCTGAACATTTACAATAATAGATTTACCATCGGCTGTTGCAACAGCTCCTGTTACTTCAGCTCCATCAGGTACAACACTTATTCTTTTCAGATTATTAACAGTTGGAGCATCATCCATATCTAACAAATACATTTCACAAGTAGAATTTGAAACACCCTCTGGAACTCTACCAAACGAACGACCAATTAAATCTTCCTGAATAATCATATATGTTTTGTTTCCTACCGTCATAAATGACAAACCGTCAGGAGAAGATAAATGATTATTTGGATAGTTCGCTTGTGAAGGACTTGTTGCATAATATGGTCCACCTTCAATATATGAAGAAACTTTATTAGTTGCTGGATCATAAACCAAAACACGACCATAATAATCATTGAAGCGGCCAACACGAACGGAGTCAAGAATTTGATTATTTGTCATAGTAGGTGTTAACCATGATGGATTCTGATTTTTAACGGCACTTACATAATGGTCAGGCATTGTTGCAGAACGTGAATTGCCAGAATTAAACGAAGAACCCCAAGAATCTCTTCCAGTTTCAGTAAAATAAATTTTACCATCTTTTTTACAGAATGCACCCCATTCAAGTCTATTAAAAACAGTAGCACCGTTACGCATTGCTATGTTTCTGGCTTCCAAAGTTGAATCTATTGAATTGTTTGGGATAAGTATCCATCCACCTAGAGCGTCTTTTTTATAAGCATACAAAGTTCCTTTAGTAAAGTCTCCAGCAACATCAGCTATAAACTTTGTAAAAACTCCTGGCGACATATCTTCAAAACCATACATAGTTTTGTTATCAGGCATAATTACTCCACCTTCATAACCGCCACGACCCCAATTGTACTGTTTACGAACAGCTTTAGCAGTACGAGGATCAATTTCTACAAACCAATTAAAATTTTGGAATTTTTTAATAGTTCTATTGTTATAATCACCATTAATCGAAGATGAAATTTTCCAATCTGCGGTATCTCTAACGCCTTGACCACGACCACTATTAGTAAATGGTGTATTTGCACCCCAATAAATGGTACTCGAGCCTGCACCTGCTTCTGTTGCGTCATTTGCAGTTCTAAACCATTCTTCAGCAGTCCAAATTCTTCCATCTGCTTCTGAGATAATACCACCACAATTCATTCCTGTTTCACCGACTGTGTTTACAAAGTCAACATTAAAAAACAATCCAGAACGACCATCAGCTAATGTTTGAGGAACAATAATAAGAGTATCATTAACTGGGTCTCTACGAATTTTAAATACGGTCATTCCACCACCATCACCAATTTTATCATCATTCCAAACCATTTCATGATTCACAGACAACCAACCGATGTCGCCTGAACCAGAAAGATCTTTTGTTAAACCAATGAAATCATGCCATTGCTTAGCAACAGCAGTACCATTTGGCATTCCATTTTTATCGACTGTTTGTACATTATGAAAACCTCCCACAAACAGTACTTGCATAGTTAAAGGAGATTTGGGCAATGTTACTGCCTGACCTACCCATTCTGGAGAAATTGATGGGTCAAATTTAATTTGAGCTGCAACCTTGGTCAATGGACCAAATGATAAAACGAGTAAAAGAACTGTAATTGTTCTTAACATAAGAAACTCCAAAAGAATTGTAAATAATTTCACAAATATAGGTTATTCATTTCCCATTTATCATTATCAAATTGTAAAATTATTGTAACTATTTAGATATAGTACAAACAAGATTCTAGTATAAAGTTACTGTTAAATTACTGTTAAATTTTGATTATACTGGAGCATGTTTACAGTTGGAATATACCTTCTGTTCTTAAAACAGTTTCTTTTTTTATTCTATATATTTAAAATAGTCCATTACTATATATATTTGTAGATTATTCAATTCATTTTAATGTATATGCAAGAATTAAAATTTAGAATGGGTTTACATACTGTAAGTGTGATTGCTGGAATTATTGGTGAAGATAAACGTTCTTATGATATTTGGGGAGATGCTGTAAATCTTGCATCACGAATGGAATCTCAATCAGAACCAGGAAGAATCAATGTCAGCGAAGCATTCGCAAATTCGATATCACAATACCCTGAATTTAAACTAATGCCACGTGGTGAGATTAACATCAAAGGAAAAGGACTTATGCAAACCTATAGGTTGGAAAAAGCGATATGACCTAAGAAAAAACACAAGAAGACTTTGTAAAAAAAGTGAATTACAAAATTAGAAATATAATTTGATTTTACTATTTGCTATTTAATTACATAACACACAAATAAGTACCGGTCATATTGCTTTCTCCAACCTATAGGTTTGCATATTGCCTTTTGCTTTTATGTTAATCTCACCACGTGGCATTAGTTTAAATTCAGGGTATTGTGATATGGAATTTGCGAATTTTTCGCTTATGTGGATTTTCCAAGGTTCGGAATGCGATTCCATTCGTGAAGATACATTTACTGCATCACCCCATAAATCAAAAGTGAATTTGTTTTTGCCTATAACTCCAGCGACAACTTCACCAGTATGGATTCCAATACGAATTTCAATATCGTTCATATCCTTTGTCCATTCAGTGGACCCAAGTTCTTCAGGGAATGTAACTACAAGGTCTTTCATTGTTTCAATGAGTTCTATTGCTGCTTTTGCTGTTGCGAATTGATGGTTTTCTAATGTCGTAGTTACGTTAGCTACAGCCATATATCCATCGCCAATTGTTTTGATTTTTTCCAATCCGTTAGATTCGACAATTTCATCTGCTTTTGCGAAAATAGTGTCAAGCAAATAAACGAGTTGTTTTGGTGGAGCTATTGAAGATAATGGTGTAAAGCCAACTAAATCCATAAAAAGTACAGAGACTGATTCAAAATGGTCGGCTATGAAAGTTTCTTGTTTTAAGATTCTATTTGCAATCTTTATTGGTAAAATATTATAAAGCAGTTTCTCTTGCTCTTGAAAACGAGCAAGTTTCAACTGACGAGCCTTTTCATCTTCTTCTAGTTTCCTTGCTTGATCAAATTGTACAGCTTTTTTCTTCGTAACTTCAGATAGAATTTCATCTTTGAGTTCAATATACTTTTTATAATATTCTAATGCACTTTGGAAGTTACCTTGTTTTTCAGAAAGTTTTGAAAAAGAGAGATCTAAGTTGAAAAGTATTTCCTTTGCTTCTATCTCTTCTGCAATTTGTTTACTCTTACAAAGAAATTCATTCGCTTTTTCAAAGTCATAAAAGTCTATGTACGTACCTCCTATATTTCCAAGATTTGTAGCAATTCCATTTTTGTTACCAATTTCTTCATTTATCACTAATG
>JBDNFX010000027.1:0-8327 GCA_041689575.1 Kapaibacterium sp. (SeqCode) | reverse complement strand
ATTGCTTCAGTTTCTGATTTGTCGTTCAAAGGAGTTGAAGTTCCATGAGCATTGATATAATCAATATCATTTAAAGTAATCCCTGCATCTTTAATGGCAAGTTCCATAGAACGAACAGCACCTTCGCCACCGGGGGCAGGAGCGGTAATATGGTACGCATCGTCAGTATTTCCGAATCCACCAAATTCTGCATATATCTTTGCTCCTCGATTTAAAGCATGTTCTTCTGTTTCAAGAACTAATATTCCTCCACCTTCGCCAAGAACAAATCCGTCGCGTGTTGCATCGAACGGACGAGAAGCCGTAGCAGGGGAATCGTTACGTGTTGACATAGCCTTCATATTAGTGAAACCACCAACAGACATAGGGCATATAACTGCTTCCGAACCACCAGCCAACATAATATCGGCATCGCCACGTTGCATAATCATTAATGCATCGGCTAATGAGTGAGAAGAAGTTGCACACGCTGAAACGGTAGCGTAATTTGGTCCTTTTAGCCCATATCTCATTGCGATGTGACGACCAGCACTGTTAGAAATAAGCATAGGAATAAAGAAGGGCGAAATTCTATCTGGGTTACCATTCCGAAGGAAAAGCGATTCTTGTTGGTGATGATATGTCCACATTCCACCAATACCAGATCCAAAAATGACACCAAAACGTTCCCTATTGACTGTTTCAAGATTTAACCCAGAATCGTCCATTGCTTGAACTGCCGCAGCCATAGCGTATTGAGCAAAAAGATCTACCCGCTGAACTTCTTTACGAGAAAAGTACAGTAATGGATCAAATTGTTTTAATTCGCAAGCAAACTGTGCATCAAAAAGCGTTGCATCGAACTGAGTTATTGGTGCTGCACCACTCGTTCCAGTCATCATATTGTTCCAAAATTCAGGAACAGTATTACCAATAGGCGTTACTGCACCTAGCCCTGTAACAACAATTTTCGGAAAGTTTTTACGTGCCATTTTCGTTTCTAATTTGTTACTATTGTTTTGATTCAATGTATGATACTGCATCAGCTACAGTTAAGATTTTTTCAGCATCTGCATCTTCAATTGTTAAGTTGAACTCACGTTCAAATTCCATAATCAATTCTACGTTATCTAGAGAATCTGCACCTAGATCGTTTGTAAATGATGCTGTGTTTGTAACTTGTGATTCTTCTACACCAAGTTTGTTGACAATAATTTCGACAACTTTTTGAGCTACTTGACTCATTGGGTTCCCTTTTGTTAAAAGTTATTTATTTAGTAATTACGTTTTTAAATGTGTGCAAATTTCGTAAATTTTTGCTACATAGCCAAACCACCGTCGACGAAAATATTTTGTCCCGTTACATACGAAGAATCTTCGGATGCTAAAAACAAAACAACTTTTGCAATTTCTTCTGGATTTGCACCCCGTTTTAAGGGAATGTTTCCAGAAAAAACTGCGCGTTGTTCTTCGGTTAGTTTTTCTGTCATATCAGTTATAACATATCCCGGAGAAACACAATTTACCAATATATTTCTTGAAGCGAATTCTTTTGCTAATGATTTTGTTAGCCCAATCAACCCTGCTTTCGAAGCAGAATAGTTCGATTGACCTGCATTTCCTGTAGAACCAACAATAGATCCAATGTTTACAATTCTACCTTTACGTTGTGACATCATTGGGCGACAAAAAGCTTTTGAAATCATAAAAACACTTTTCAGATTCGTTGTAATCACATCGTCCCAGTCGTTTTCGGACATTCTCATTATTAAATTATCTTTTGTGATTCCAGCATTATTCACAAGAACATCTATCCGTTGAGTTTCAGAATTAATAAAATCTGTAAAAGCAAGAATTGATTCCGAACTTGATGAATTTAATTGAGAAAAATGAAGATGTGCTTCGCCTAATTCTTCCACCATTTGATTTGCTTTTGTGGTTCCAGAATTATAGGTTGAATATACTTTTGCACCTTCGGATACAAATAATCGAACAATTGCTTCTCCAATTCCTCTTGTTCCTCCAGTAACAACACAAATTTTTCCAGTTAATCTTTTTTCCATAATTTTCTACTGTTTACAATCTGAATACGTATCAATCCCCATAAACGAGGCACCTTTTATTGTTCGTTTTACTAATCCTTGAAGAACTTTACCAGGACCAATTTCTATATATGAATCTACACCATCGTTGTCCATTTGTTCTAATGTTTGAGCCCAACGAACAGGTGATGTCAATTGTTGAATACATAGTTCTTTAAGTAATTTAGGATTGGTTGTTTTAGTAGCCGTAACATTTGGATACACAGGGTATTTAGGAGCTAAAAATGATGTGTTTTGAATTTTTGTTGCTAAAGATTCTTTTGCATATTCCATCAAAGGAGAATGAAACGCACCTGAAACAACTAATTTTTTAACCATTGATGCACCAGCAGATTTGAATAATTCCATTGAATCATCAATATCCTTATCTTTACCTGAAACTACAATCTGACCAGGAGAATTATAATTTGCAGGGACAACAACTTTTCCGTTATTGTTCAAGTCTGTACAAATAGATTCTACAACAGAATTTTCTAATCCTAACACAGCAAGCATTCCACCTTTTTCTTTACTTCCGGCTTCAAACATTAGCGAACCACGCAAACAAACAATTGAAAGTGTGTCTTCGAACGAAAGAACACCCGCCGCATAATAGGCAGAAAATTCCCCTAAAGAATGACCCGCAACACAATCTGGTTTTAATTTATCCCCAAGGACAGAAAGTATAGCCGCTTCGTGTAAAAATAATGCTGGTTGAGTATAACGTGTTTCTTTTAATGTGTCTTCGGGACCTTCGAACATTATCGTCGAAAGTGAATAACCCACCAAGTCGTTTGCTTTTTCAATAAGTTGTTTAACTGAATTAGATTCATTAAATAACGAAGAACCCATACCAACAACTTGCGAACCTTGACCAGTAAAAAGAAATGCGTTCATTAATCAATTCCCCAAACAATATAGATACTTCCCCAAGTAAATCCAGCTCCAAAAGAAGCTAATATTAGTTTATCGCCTTTTTTGAGTTTTTTATCATAGTACCATTCAGAAAGACAAATTGGAATAGTTCCTGCAGTGGTATTTCCATATTTTTGGATATTTATCATCACTTTGTCAGGAGCAATTCCCATACGTTGACGCGTGGCATCAATAATACGTAAATTTGCTTGGTGTGGAACTAAGAACGCAATTTCTTCAGGTTTTATATTATTTCGTTTCATCATATCAACAGCAACTTCAGCCATTCCAATTACTGCATGTTTATAAATGTTTTTCCCATCTTGATAGACAAAATGTTCTCTATTTTCGACTGTTTCTAATGATGCTGGTTTAGCAGACCCACCTGCAATTTGGTATAAATATTTTCCACCTTCACCATCCATATGTAACAGTGAATCAATTACTCCAATTGTTTCGTCTTCGGTATATTCCAACAGACAACAACCTGCACCATCACCAAAAAGAATACACGTATTTCGATCAGTAAAATCGAGGATTGAACTCATTTTATCAGCGCCAATGACAAGTACTTTCTTTGCAAGTTTGGAATGTACCATACTAGTACCTGTTGCCAAAGCATACATAAAACCAGAACAAGCAGCAGAAATATCATAGCCCCAAGCATTTTTTGCTCCAATTTTTTTCTGTACAGTAGCAGCACAAGATGGATATATATTGTCTGGTGTTATTGTAGCTACTAAAATTACATCAATTTCTTCAGGAGAAATGCCTCGTTTTGCAAGACATTGTTCTACAGCAGGAACTATTAAATCAGAAGTTGCACCACTTGTGGCAAATCGACGTTCAATTATCCCAGTGCGTTCGCGAATCCACTGATCAGTTGTATCAATTTTTCCTTCAAAGTACGTATTGTCGAATATTTCAGGTGGAACATAATGTCCCACGGAACTTATATATACTGGCATTCTTATCCTTTAACCTATTTGTTTTTCTTGGTTGATTTTGCTCTTAGAGTTATACTGTTGAATAGAATTTCGGATAGAATCATTTATATTTTTCTGTTTAGATTCTACTGCCCGTAAGATCATATTCTGTATTGCAAGTGGTGTTGATTTCCCATGACCAATTATTACTACACCGTTGACTCCAAGAAGGGGAACTCCACCATATTCTTGGTAATCATACGTTTTCAATACGCTTCGCATTATCGGTGCAACAAATAATCCTACAATTAACTTGTTCCACAAATTTTTTGCCGCATATTGTTTGAAAGCATACTTTAAAGTACCTAGAAAACTTTCCGCAAATTTCAAAACAACATTCCCTGTAAATCCATCTGTCACTATTAAATGAGCCGTACCTTGAAAAATGTCTCGACCTTCGACATTTCCTATGAAATTCAAGGATGATTCTTTCAAAAGTGCTAAAGTTTCAATAGCTGTTTCATTTCCCTTACTTTCTTCTTCCCCTATATTCATTAAACCAATTTTAGGATTTTGAATCCCAAGAATTTCCTGAATATAGATTGAGCCCATAATGCAAAATTCAACCAAATGTTTTGGTTTTGAATCTACGTTTGCACCAACATCTAATAACAAACACGGGTCTTTTTTTTGTGTAGGGAAAAATGCTCCTATCGTTGGGCGAGAAACTCCTTTTATTCTGCCAAGAATTACTGTAGCAGCCGACAATACGGCTCCAGTGTTTCCAGCAGAAATAAATGCGTCTACGTGAGCATCTTTATGAGCATTGATACCAACAATCATTGACGAATTACGTTTTTTTCGCAAAACAACGGTTGGGTCGTCATCCATTGTTATTACTTCGTCGGTATGAATTATGGAATATAGGAAAGTAGAAGGGACTGTTAGTTTGGAAAGAGCAGAACGGATTTCCTGCTCTATACCAAAAAAAACAATTTCGATTGGCGAAGACTCACCAAGAAGTGTAGAAGCCATAATTGCACCCTGAATTTCATTCATTGGTGCAAAATCGCCTCCCATTGCATCGACAGCTATTTTGAGTAGCGGATTTGACATTGGCACTTACCGTATTAAAGTGATATCCCTTAATGGTTAAAAGGGGAAAAGAACACTAAGCTACGTTTATTAAAATTTTTCGACCATTATAATATCCGCATTCTGAACATGCTGAATGTGGTAATTTTAAAGCACCACATTCTGGGCAATTTGTGTGTGCAACAATTACGGCTTTATAATGTGTACGACGTTTGTCCCTGCGAGATTTTGATTGTCTTCGTTTAGGATGTGGCATGGAAAAACTCCTTTGTATTTAAGATTTTGAATATTTTAACGATTGTAATACAGCCCAACGGTCATCGATTGGTTCGTCATTGTCATTTTGTTCTTTGGATTCAATATGGGAAAGATGAGGAAACATTTCCTCAAATTCTTTCTCTTTATATTGTGGGCAAATTCTCTTGATTGGAAGTGCCAACCCTAATTCATCCCGCAATAACTCTGTTATGTCCAATGCTTTTACGTCTTCTTTCATAAGTATGGAAGAATCTGCAGAATTGGAATCATCAGTTGAACGAAACAAAGAATTATCTGCCACAAAAGTGGCTTCAAATGAAGTACGGATTCCTTCCGAAAATTCTTCACCAGTTCTATCACAAATCAATTGTGCATTTGAAGAACATACTAAAGAAACCGTAAAACGATTACCTAGTTTCTTTAGTTTTCCAGTTATGTATATTTCACCATAAAATTCTGGAAAAAGATCTTCTACTGAAGAAACTAACTCTTTCAATTCCACATTATGAGTACCGTCTTCTAACCCTTGTATAAAGATTGTTACCATACTTCACCAAATGTAAATTGTTCTAAAGAAAACAAATATACGAAAATTTAACGAAATTACAATGTATTCAAACCGTTAAAATAGTACAAACCTAACTCTTATATTTGTCGGTTTACTTTAAATGAATATTATGACGTTTGAGTTCCTACTGACCACATATTCCCAGTAATGTCAATGAATGTTCCTCGTTTATAAGGATTGTCTTCACTTTTTTTCGATTTTTGAAATTCCGTACATCTAGCATCAATTGCTTTTTGTTAAACTGCATCTACACCTTTTATATTTATATGCAACACTATTGTTTTTGCAGCAAAGGTTTCCAATGCTTCGGAAAGCATAATATTGAATCATCAATTTGCATTTCGGTATACAATATAGTACCAGTATCAAATTCATATTTTCTTGTTACTCTTACAGTAAAGACTTACCCTAAGATTCCTATAAATTTAGGTGCATCTTTTACTGTAAAGTAGGGCGGAAACTGAGTTGTATCCTTCTGGTTTTAAGATTACATTTATTTTCGTTCCCTGTATATATATAACAGTGTATTTCGTAATTAATACCTATGTTTTTCGCCAGTCCAACCCTTTTCAGAAAGGAATTCTATGCCTGATTCTTTTGCACCATCTTCAATTTGAGTTCCCATTGAATCATTCCAGCGGTTTAAATAACCAAAAAGAGCAATGACTCCCATTATTTCCACTATTTCGCCTTCATTCCAATGTTTACGCATTTCAACTGCAACATCGTCGGTAACGGCATTTGGCACTTGAGAAGCCGCAATTGAAAGTTCTAAAGCCGCACGTTCTGCCGTTGAAAATGAAGGATGCGTTCTAAATTCCCAAATATTTTGGAGTTGCACTTCCTCTGCCCCATAGCGTTCTGCAGCACGAATAGTATGCGCTTGACAGTATTGACACCCAGTTGCATTGCTACTTACATACCCAATCAAACGTTTCAAAGCATTAGTTACTCGCCCATGATTTTCCATCACTGCTTTATTCAATTCTATAAAAGCATTTGCAATGGCAGGACGGTGGTGCATAGTTTTCACACTATTCGGACAAAACCCCAATGTTTCATTATAGAACAGAATTAGTGATTGAAGT
The DNA here is from genome assembly GCA_041689575.1 of Kapaibacterium sp. (SeqCode). Classification (GTDB taxonomy): domain Bacteria; phylum Bacteroidota; class Ignavibacteria; order Kapaibacteriales; family JAEUSM01; genus JAEUSM01. The sequence goes on along the minus strand of JBDNFX010000027.1, from coordinate 1,417 downwards.
TTTGCATCGTTTTGATCAGAAGCAGGAAATACCAACGGTTGTTTCATAGTGTTCATAAATGTAATGAAAAGTATTTCCACAAATATAGACAATTACTGTGGAAATGAAATGTTATTGACATCACGGTTGTTGTAGCGTTCTTTGCGAGGCTTCTTTTATTATTTCCTGCATTCCAGCATTCATTTGTGTGGTGTCTGATTTCTGCTTTCTAATTTTCTTCTGTGAATTTCATTTCTTATAAAATTTATCCTCTGCCCATTTTGCAGGATTGTTTAGAATGTAATCCGAAATGGTTTGATAGGATTGTTCATTTCGGATAATGTGTTCGTTGATAGTAGATTTTGCCTTTACCAAAAAGTAAAGCCATTTGAACCTGGGTAAGCCAAACCGTTTCATCCTCTAAACGAACAACTATTTAAATGTTACCATCGGTGTTTTGGTAAATTAATATTTCGCCTATATTCATTTTTGATTGCTTAATTTATTTCTTCTTGCCCCAAGAACTCGGTAAATGCCTTTTCAATTTGTTCTTCGTTGGTTTTCATTTATACAGTTGCAATAATTTCAATGCCTATACTATTCATCAATGCTTCAAATTGGTCATTATCTTTTTCCTTGATTTTGTCTAATATGAATGTTGCTATTTTGTTCATTTCAGGAATATCAATTGGAATCATACTCCTTTCAAATAAAGCCTCCAAATGTGAAAACTCATTGATTATTCTATCGGTCATACTTGATGCTTGCTTGTTCCCTCCAAAGAATCTTGTTAGTTTATCGTCTATATCATTGGCGTTTGGATACTTATAAAATAAAAATGCTTCTAAAAATTTACGTGTGTTATTTCCAAAATTGTAAAAGATGCTATGTTGAGTATCATCATCTGCATCTGCCGTTGAACACAGATAAATTTGATGAAACAAGAAATTGAACTCTGTTACATAATCCTTCAAATATTTTGGCATCAATTTTATTTTACTTGTATCATTTTCTCTTGAAACTATAAAATATCCTCTTTCCAAGTTTCCGGCCTTTGGAAGACGCTTCAAATATTTTAGAAAATCAAGATTGTGAGTTGAAATGAGTTAGATAATGCTAGTTGTAATGATTTTAATACAGTAGTTTTACCAGCATTATTAGTCCCAACAAGCACAGTAGTAGGTTCGAAATCAATTTCAAGATTATCTAAACCTCTAAAACCGTGAATCCTCAATTGTTTTAATTGTATCCCCATATCTTTCAGTTTTCTACAGTTGCAAATTGACTCAGAAGTAAATCTTTCAGTTCAGATAGTTTTTGGTTTTCTGTTCTTTTTCAGAAAACATTATCGATTATCGTATATAAGTTTTCTTGAACAATATATAGGAAGTGTATTGAGGTTGCTTCAAAAATATAATCTTCAATTGCTTTTTCTTTT
>JBDNFX010000026.1:0-2093 GCA_041689575.1 Kapaibacterium sp. (SeqCode) | reverse complement strand
GGAATATGCTTATTCTATTGATGTGCATCAATATGTTCAATTAGCCGATGTAAAACAAGAACTACGATATGAAAATGGTACCGATATTCAAACAATTGAACGAAAGTCGAGTATATCTACCTTAAATAAATTTAGAACAACATATCAAACTGGTGGAGGCGTTGATTTTTCTATTGATGGGTTTCACGTTCAATTTGAGCTTTTTGCAGGTTATCCCACAAGAAGCATTTTAACTGATGCTTCTTGGAGACAATTCCCTTGGGGTTTACGATTTCTTTTTGGAGGAGAGTTTTAACAGCATAATATACTTCACTAAACTTATTTAAAGTTCGTAAATTGAGTTGGAAACGGTAAGTTTGCATTACGAACTAAATTCATAATATCTTGAAGCTCATCCTTGCTTTTTCCTGTTACCCGAATTTGTTCATCTTGAATTTGAGATGTTACTTTTATTTTTGAATCCCTTATGAGTGCAGTTATTTTTTTAGCATCATCTTTTTGAAGTCCGTTTTTCATTTCAATAGTTAATCGAACGGTTTTCCCTCCGGTATGTTCAATTCCACCATCTTCTAAAGCTAAAATTGAAATCCCTCTTTTCACACATTTTGCATGAAATGCTTCTTGAGCTGCGGTTACAAAATGTTCACCATCAGCTTTAATAAATACTTTATTTGAAGCCTTGTCGATTGAAACATCAGCATTAGAACCGCGAAAATCGTATCGTTGTTCCAATTCACGTTTTGTTTGGTTCACTGCGTTATCAACTTCTTGAATATCGACTTCAGATACTATGTCAAATGAAAATGTAGATGCCATTGTGTTGTAAGTAAGTGATAAAAGACTTTTACAAAAATACAAAAAAACTTACCAATTTTTGAGTTTCAATTCAATTATCGCCAAAATTGGAATTTGTTATTCAAAAAAAAAGCCCCTTTTAAAGGAGCTTTCTAAATTAGTTCGTTACTATGAATTTCTTCATTATCATTCCATTGGGATGTTGAATTCGTACGAAATAAACACCACTTGAAAGATTATTTGTAGGTATTAGAATTGTTTGTGTTCCCGTGCCAAAACTTGAAGCATCTAAAACACCTTTTATATTACCTTGAACGTCAAGAATTTGAATTGTTCCAGTAAATGGAACTGAATTATTCATTTGAATTGAAGAAGATGAAGTTGCAGGGTTTGGAACTACATCACCAATTTGAATTCCATCAATGGTATTTCCTACAGATGTTGGAATACTAATAGTAAACATCCGAGTTTCACTTACTGAACCCATAGCTCCATTAGCGTTGTTTTCAACTTTCCAATAGTAGGTTCCATTGGTTTGGTTTTCGTATTGGTATTGGGCAGAAGAAAGTGTAACTGTATATGGATCTGTAAATTCAATATTGTTTGCTACGAATACTTTATAGGAAACTGGAGTTGAATTCGTTGGAAGTGGAGTCCAAGATAATGGTATTTTCCCATTTTGAGAAACAAACTCTGAAGGAGGGGTAACTAAGGTCGTTGGAGTGCCCGGAGCATTAATAACAAAGGTTTGAATGTCATCAAAACCTGCGTAAGTCCAATCGATTTCATTTTTTGCACTAACCCACCAATAATAGGTTCCAGGTTGTAAATTGTCTGCTAATCGAGTAGTATCATTTTTTGTAGAATCGGAAATAATAGGTTCATCCATATACTCATCAGTAGATACTTCAACCCAGTATTTTGTAGTGGGCACTTTGTTCTTTACCCAAGTTAAAAGAACACTATTTTGCGATAGCACTTCTTTGTCCATTGGGTAAACCATAACAACTTTTTCTGGGATTGAATATCTACGAACTGAATATACTGTTGAATATTGCGACCATCCAGTTGGTCCATTTGCACGAACTCTCCAATAATATGTTTTACCATTTACTAAACCTGTAACAGTACGAGAAGTATCTGTAGTTACAAACGGTTGTCCTAACAAGGTTGTAAATGTTACTGATTCTGAAATTTCAAATTGATATTGAGTTGCCCCTTGACCTGGATACCATTGAAACGTAATAGCAGCTTCGGCTTCATCAGAGTTGTTCGATGGAAGGTTTAGAACAACATTT
>JBDNFX010000025.1:0-7784 GCA_041689575.1 Kapaibacterium sp. (SeqCode) | reverse complement strand
TGGCAAGTTGTAAACTTAACAAACATAACTTGTGATGAAATTAGTTTAGCTGAGAACAAGAATTATCTAGTTTCTTGTAATTATTCAAACACAAAAGGAGTAACAGGCGCCACAGGTGCTTCTGCTTCGATGTCTCAAAACAATGTAGGGACGCCTTTTAATGCGTTAATTCCTGTTTTAGCTGGTGAAAGCTACACCATAATGATTAGTAATTTTACGAGTGATTCTCTTGGACAAAGTGGCTATACTCTTAATTTTGTAAAATATTCAACTGCTGTCATTTTAGATAACATACCCCCTATTATTACTGGAGTAAATCGATTTTCGGTTTGTAAAATTGATTCATTGGAAGTAAATTTTTCTGAGAATGTAACATGTTCTTCTGTAGAAATTCAAGATTTTCTTTTAACAACTCCTACAAATGCTACAAGAGTTCCTTCTGCAATTTCAAGTAAATGCTCAAATGGAGATTCATTTGACAAACGATTTGTTTTGTATTTCAACCCACCCCTTTTAGGCGATGGTCAGTATAAAGTTGAAGTTGTTGGTACAATGGCTGATCTTTGTAATAATGTAACTACTGGAAACTTCGCTTTTGATTTTGAGTTACTCTCTATCGGCTTAAATGCCGTTGCCGAAAAATCGTTACTTTGTTATGGTGATTCTACTAAAATAAATTTTTCCACAGTATCTGGAATTGGCAATTTAACGTATACTATTGATCCCCTAGAAGGTATATTTGGAGATATCGCATCAGGTAATTTAATTGCCTATCCTACTGTTTCTACAAACTATACTATTATAGCTGAAGACCAAGCCGGTTGCAGTAGTACGAGAATAGTTCCTATTACTGTTAATCCTCGATTAGAAATCACTACTTTAGAAAGTGATACAATCTGTTCTGGAATAGCATTTACTGTAGCAACTACGGTCGTTGGAGGCAAACCACCTTATACTTTCCTTTGGGAACCTCCATTAGAAATTTCAAACTCCTTTATCCAAGAACCAACAGTAAACCCAACTGTCAATAGAAAATATGTTGTTACCGTTACAGATTCTTCAGGGTGTTTTAGTTCAGATTCTGTCGAATTTTTTGTAAGAGGTATTGGTGTTCTAACAATATCAAATGTAGATACCATTTCAATATGTGAATGCGATTCTTTTAAACTTGACGCAGGATCAAATTTTGATACTTTTGTATGGTCTCCATCAAACGAAACCTCTCAAATAATTTATCCAAAGGTGTCGGGAAAATATTTCGTAGAGGCGATAGCTTCTAATGGATGTAAGGCAATTTCAAACACAATAGATGTTGTCGTTCAACAAAGTAATACTATTATTTCAGTTGTTACTCCAAATACTGCTACTATTGGCGATACAATAGATATTATTGCAACAATAACCTCAAGCAATAGTGGTGAATGTATTAAGCCACTAACTCTAAATGGTACTTTTGAAGTTAATTCTTCAGTCTTGTTTCCACTAACTGTTGAAAGTAATGGAATTGTAACATCTGGTCAAAGATTGTTACCTGTAGTTGATGTACTTGGTGTTGGAAACATTCAAAAAAGCTACCGTTATATTGTTACCTTAGGTGACGAAGAAGTAATTCGATTTAAAACGAATTCATTTACAGTGAGCGAATGTTTATACTCAGTAGCAGCGGTAGATGAAATTGTAATTCCCATTACTGATATTTGTTTTGAAGGTGGAGCACCAAGATTATTTCTTTCTGGTTCTACAAATGTAGGTATTATGTCAGTTTCACCAAATCCTAGTTCTGAAAATGCTACAGTAAGATATCAAATCCGTGAAAATGGCATTACACTTTTAAAGGTATACTCTCTTTTAGGTAATGAAGTTGGAACAATTGTTCAGCAATTTCAAATTCCCGGAGTTTACGAAATTGATATGAAAACAAATAATCTTTCTACAGGGAAATATATTTTGCAATTAGTAACGCCAACAAAAACTCAAACACATTCATTTGAGGTAATTCGATAATATGATTAAAGTTATTGTACTATTTTTTATATCCTCATTTTCAATTTCCTACACCCAATATTCAGTAGATACTCTCCATTCTCCAATACGAGTTGGAACAATGGCTAATTTTGGATTTAATTTCCATTCTGCAGATTTTGGTTCATTACCAGGGATTCCAAATTGTTGTCCAAAGTTTTCAAGTGGGTTTGGAACATCAATCTCGTATATTACCCAAATTCAATATAGAGTGAACCTAGATTGGACCATTGGGCTAAGAGCAGGATTGTTTGAACAACCCGCTATTTTGAAAACAACACAAAAAACAATTACATCGGTATCTTCTCAACTTCGTGAAGTTGAGATAAAATATGAAATTAATGCAAATCTTCAAACAATTGCTGCCCAACCATTTGTTTCGTATCATATTTCAGATCCTCTTCAAGTTAAAGCAGGGCTTTGGGGTGGGATTCTATCAACAAAGAGTTTTACTCAAAAAGAAATGCTTGTACAACCTGAAACTGGAACATTTGAAAATGGCAAAAGAACAAGAATGGAACAAAGTGGTACTATTAGTGAAACTTCTTCTTTTCTTTTGGGTTCTGTACTAGGATTGTCTTATGATATCCCGTTAAATTCTTCGAAAACGCTTTTGTTGGTACCAGAAATTTCTCTTCAGTATAACTTTTCTAACTTCATTCAAAATGCACAATGGCGTTCAACTACGCTTTGGACTGGTATTTCTGCTCTATATAACTTTCGTTCACAACCGTATGAGCCTCCGCCGCCTGTTCCTCCACCTGCTGTTGTTATGGAAAGAGTAGTTCCTGAACCACCTAAAACTACAATTGTAATTTTGGATTTAGAAACAGTAGATGAAAATGGTGAACCTAAAGAATTAAAAACTATTCCTATCACTCAAGAAGTAACTAGGATAATATTACCACTTTTACCCTATATTTTCTTCGATGAAGGGTCTGACAAACTCTCAAGAAGATATAACAAAGAGATTACAAAAAATACTAATGATGTTTTAGATAAATATGAAACGATTTTAAGCGTTATTGCCTCTCGAATGAATGAAAACCCACAATCGACAATAACACTCAAAGGATGTGAGAATTCTAATGAAAATGCTCAATTTAGAGGTTCTTTAGCTAAGAATAGAGCTGAAACAATTAGAAATGTCTTGATATCTATATATGGAATAGATGGCAAACGAGTTATAATTGTTGAAAATAGTTTGACTTCAAAAAAATCGAATGAACAAACAATTGAAGGACAAGAAGAAAACTCACGAGTTGAGATATATTCCGCATTCCCTTTAATTCTGTCTCCGTTAGAAAAGTCTGATACTATTTCAAAAAGTGTTATTACTGGAGTAAAAATAGCTCCGAATTTAACTTCTGAAGCTGAAAATGTTACTTGGAATGTAAAAACGGAAGCAAATTCAATACCTTTAACCACAAACAAAGGAAATAATAAAATAGAACCGTTTTTAGTACCATTAACTCAAGAAATTATTGATAAATTAGCCACAGCAAATACTTTTAAAGTAACTGTAAATGGTGAAGATAATTTTAATCAACAATTTGAATCTGTATTAGAAGTTCCTATTGAGAAAAACTTTATAGTACGTCAAAATGAAACTGAAACCATAAGTACAAATATAACTAAAGAGGTATATAATCTTTTACTTTTCGATTATAACTCATCAGAGTTAACTGAGGATCAAAAAAAACCTCTGTTGATAATCAAAAAACGTATTTCTCCTAATTCTGTCGTTTCCATTAAAGGTTATACGGATAAATCCGGTTCAGAAGAAGTAAACAAAACCCTATCACTAAACAGAGCAAAATCTGTAGCCTCAGTCTTAGGTGTTAGTACGAAAGCAGAAATAATTGGAATTGGAAGTTCAGAACTATTGTTCCCAAACAATCTTCCTGAAGGAAGATTTTATTCTCGGACTGTAGTAGTTGAAATTAGTATTGAGAATAAATAGTTTGTGCAAGTATATATCATAAAAAAAAGCGAAGGAACACTTCGCTTTTTACTTTAAAATTAATTTAATCTATTTATGCATCTAATTGTTCTAAAAGGTGTAATCCAAGATTAGCAGCACCTTCTAATGCAGTTAATGTAGGTAAAACGATTTCGAAACGAGTATCGCTCATTATTTTTTCTAAAAACAAAGATTTCAATAACGTGTCATTTTCCATAATTCCACCCATTAAAGCTAATTTAACTGGGTTTGAGGTTTTGAAATAGTTATAAAGTGCTATTGGGGTTTCTAAAAGATGTTCAACAGCTCTTTGAATTATATCCATACAAACTGTATCTGCATTCGAGGCACAATCCATAATATGAGGAGTAAGTGCGGCATATTCAAAAGCTCCTTCAATATATGCTGATACAATAGTACGAGGTTTTGCAAGATTTATAGTTGGAACTAATTCTGCCAATTTTTCTGCTAAGATTGTTGGTTTACCTCTTCCATCTATTCCTCGAACGATTCCAGTAAGCCCTTCTCGACCTATCCAAGCTCCAGAACCTTTGTCGTCTAATTCAATGCCCCAACCGCCACAACGTTCGTATCTGCCGTCTTCTACCTTCGCTATTCCAATTGTTCCAGTTCCAACAATAAGTACAATACCATTTTCCCCAGAAAAAGCACCTTCGACTGCAATTGCTGCATCGCTAATTACTATAATGTCATTAAGAGTAATTCCTTCACTTCTGGCTAACATTTTCAATAAAGAAACTGCGCGTTGTTGTTCATCTGGGAGCCATATTCCCGCTAAACCTATAACAACAGCATCAATTTCTTTACTTTCTATTTCTGCAGATCGTAAAAGTTCTTTTATTACATTTAAAAGTCTTTCAGCAGATTCTGTAAAACCAACTGTTCCAACCCTCGTTGTGCCTGCAGTTGCCGTAGAAATTATTTCTCCATTTTTAGAAATAATTCCACGTGTCTTAGAACCACCACCATCTATTCCAATTATCGTAAATTCTGTTCGTATAGCCACAAAAAAACCCCAGAAGTAAGTTATAACAATCTGGGGTAATCTTTCACAATTTATGTGCCACTCTTTAAGCGGCTTTAGGCGGTTGCCAGTTTCCAGCACGTTTCCATGATATTAATTCTACATCAGCACTTCCAACAAGTAACTTCATTTTTGCCTTAATTGGAACAGATGCAGCATCGTCGGAAAACCATCCTTCAAATTTTCCTGTTATACCGTATACTCCTGTCCATGTTGCAGAACCATGGAAATAAACAGTTTTAATTGGGTAACTTGAAGCAGCAATTTCCGTAAATTCTTTTTTATTCGAAAAGTAGAAAGATGTGTGAGAAGGTTCACCAAAAACAACGGTTGGAACTTTTATATTTTTTCCACTTTTAACAAACTGACGAGCAAAAAAGAAAATAGAACTACCATCGTTCCATTTTTTATTTGAATCAAATGTCTTTGAGTCTACCAATTTACTATCAATATGTTTGGTCATTATATGTTTGCCAGTAACATAATCAAAATCATATTTTATAAAAGACCAACTTTCATTACCTTCTTTAGAATTAGCCAGAAATTGATGGGAGTATTTTGCTGAAGGATCCACCATACTTTCAAAGGTTGCATGAAGGTCTGCAAAAGGAATACCTGGATTAGAATCCATTTTTGCAGATACTTTTAGTGCATCTTTTCCATTAAATTTCGTTTTTTTATCTGTTTTAATGACAACTCTTCCAATGTCGACACCTAGAACAGAAACCTTGTAAACTAATTCTTCGCCTGATGAAAGAACATGTGTTCTTGAAGATATCGGTGATAGGAGTAAACCTAAAACCAATAGAACTACTACTTGTAATTTTGTCATTGTTTTCCTAAAATTTAGGTTATTACTTTATAAAAAATCAGGCTGATAACACTTTCCATATCAAAAGCTCAATACAGAACGTTTAAACCGAGATTTTTATTTTAATTTTGATATTTTTTGTGCTTCTGGGAACAACGATGCAGCCATACGAGCTTTTTTATTTAAAGTGTAAAAAACTCTTTCAGAAGCTTCATTACCGAAGGTGAACTTTCCAATTGTCATTCGTAGCAAAGTTGTAATAGTTTCATCATCAGTTTTGGCATCTTTTTCATCCCATTTTACTTCTTTTTGATTTGCAAGTTTCTTAAAGTCTTCCAAATCTTTTTTCGACAAACTAAAGGAACGAGCAAATTCAGTAGCATCTTTGTACTTGGTTTTTATTCCAGATTGATTTTTTTGTAAGAATTCTTGAGAAAATTCCCAGAACAAATTCTTTTGACGCAAATTTCTTGTTAACATGGTAAGTGTATCATATTTTACGATATAGTCAGGAGTTATACCACCACCACCGTACAATGTTCTTCCATATGGAGTTTTAAATATTTGACGAGTAGAATCTCGTTTATCTTTTCCGCTATCCTTTGTATGATCTGAATTTAAACCTTCATCAAGATCTTCTAATAATCCTCTATAATTCTTTTTGTCGTCATAAGGTCGTTGAATCAATCTACCAGCAGGTGTGTAGTATCGAGAAATAGTTAAACGAAACGCTGAACCATCGTTGAGAGGATATTGACGTTGTACTAATCCTTTTCCAAAAGAAGTTTCCCCAACAATCATTCCACGATCATGATCTTGTATTGCACCAGCAACAATTTCTGAAGCAGATGCCGAACCACCGTCTATAAGTACTATCAGTGGAATTTTTTCATATTCACCAACTCCGGGTATCGCTGTAAATTCATCGTCAAATTCAGGACGTTTCCCTTTTGTGTAAACAATCATTTTTCCAGCAGAAATGAATTCATCTGCGAGTTTGAAAGCTTGATCTAAAAACCCACCAGGATTTTGTTGAAGATCTAAGATCATTTTTTTCATACCCAACGAACGAAGTTTTTGAGCCGCTAATTTGAATTCGTCGTGAGTTGTTGCCGCAAAACGATTCATTTTGATATACCCAATATCAGTACCATCAATAATGAAACTTGCGTCAATTGAATACAATGGTATTTTATCTCGTATTATCTCATAATCAATAGCATCTTTATTCCCAGAACGAACTATGCTAACAATTACCTTAGTTCCTTTAGGACCACGTAATTTTTTGGGAACATCTTCACGAGTTAAACCAACGGCGTTTAGACCATCAATTTTAACAATTTTATCACCAGATTGAATTCCCAATGCTTCGGAAGGTCCACCAACAATTGGGGTAACAATAATAATTGTATCTTTAACAATGTCAAATTCAACACCAATTCCATCAAAACTACCTTGGAAATCTTCATTTACTTTTTCCATTGATTTGGCAGTAAGGTATCGAGAATGTGGATCAAGTTCTTCCAACATTTTCGAAATTGCTGTTTCACCTAATTTATTTAAATCTACAGGTTCGAAATAATTCGCTTGAATTAAATTTAGTACGTCTGCAAATTTTTTGGATTGGTCATACACACTATTTCCAGAAATCAATGGTTGAAGGAAAACTCCTAAGAGTATTCCAACTAATAATGTACCAGAAGCTAAGACTAATTTATTACTTTGTTTCATTTTTTTGTTTACTACGTTTTTAACGTGAAATTGTTAAGTAGAATTGAAGTATTTCAGCTGTTTTTATTGTTCTTTCTACTATGCCAATCTTGCAATATTTTGCTAATTTGGTTGGCACCTTCAGTAATTGCAGCAGGACCAGGTTGAAGGATTATAGATGAGTGAAGTTCAAAAAGTTGTTCTTCTTTTACAGCGGTTATGGAATTCCAATG
>JBDNFX010000024.1:0-6570 GCA_041689575.1 Kapaibacterium sp. (SeqCode) | reverse complement strand
GGAACGAGAACTTCTGCTGCATCAGCGAAAGTATTATGGGCACCTGCTAAAAGAACTACTATCTCAGGTAGAATGTATGTTTCTTCTTCTTCATTAGGTAGTGGTTTGAATTTAGCAACTGGTGAAAGTTTAACTATTGCTGATGGTGACGAATGGGATATTTGTTTAGATGATAAAAATAACAATCTCCTTGTAGGATCTCCCGGAGTTTCAGGATACGTTAACAATAGTTACAAATTCCCTAATGGTAAAGATGCCAAAATTGTACGTATACGTAACGTTACAAAACGTGCAACTTCTTTAGATGAGATTTGGGAAACTTCAAGTTTAGGTAACGCTTTAGATAGTTCTACTTTTAAAGAACAATTGTTTGACCTTGGTACTTTTGCTGCTTCTGATGGTGGATTAGGATTTGTAGTTGGAATATTAACAGCTACTAACACTCTAAACTATGCAAAAGTATTAGTTAAATCAAATGGTGTTAATTTTGTACAAGGATCTGGTACTGGAAGATACATCGATGTTGAAGTATCGTACCAATCAGCAGCAAACACTCCGTATGCCCTTACAAAACTTATGAATTTTGGTGGAGAACGCACTACTTCAAATACTATCCGTACTGCAAAAGACTAAGAATCTTCATTCGTGAAAGAATGTTAGTACATAATAAAAAAGGCGACCAATGGTCGCCTTTTTTATTAGAATAAATCAAAAGTAGAATTATCTACCTTGTCTTTTTTGTACTGATTCTGGTTCAGCTGGTTTAGCTGTTGCATCTCCGCCGCGACCTTCACGTTTTTGAACAGTTCCAGGGTTAACACCGTCACCACTTGTTTTTGTCGATTCAGAAGCCTTAGCAGTAGCTTTTTTCAAATTAGATTTAGCATTTGTTACTACATTTGCTTTTGCAATTGAATCAGCTAATTCAGCAGATTTTGCAATTGAATCTAAAATTGCAACGGAATCACCCTTTGAAAGTACTTGTTCAACGGGTGCAGGAAGAGGTACCGGCATAGTAGCAGGTTCTTCTGCCTTTTTTTGGCAAGAAACAGAAAGTACAGCAACACCAATTCCAAGAAGGAATGTTTTTGTAAGGAATGAAAATTTCATGGAAAATAACCTAGAAATTAATGATAAAATGGAAAATATAATTTATTTTACTAATTGAGAAATGACTTTAAATTGTTCAGTACCCGCTATACGTAATAGTTCAAACAATATTGATTCTTTTGATGTAATTATTGCACCTTCAGTACGAAGTCGTTCTATTGCTATTGAATGGTCGTATTCCGAACGAGATCCGACACAATCTGCAGGAATTACGGGAGTAAACCCTCGTTCTAACAAATCAAGTGCTGTTTGAAGTATACACACATGGGTTTCAATACCGCATAAAATAACACGTTTTTTACTGGTATCTCGAAGAATTCGAATATTCGCATCGGCTCCTAAAACGGAAAAACAAATTTTTTCAGTTGGAATATATTCGTCTCCCATTGTAGTACGAATAGATTCAATTGTAGAACCTAATCCTTTTGTGTATTGTTCAAAGACAAATGTTTGGACTTCAAGAGCTTGTAGCCCTTTGAGTAATGTATTTACATTCGATTCTAATTTTGAATTGTTAAGAATATGTGGAAATAAACGTTCTTGAATATCAACAACGAAGGCTATTGTATTGGTACTGGAAATGAGCATTTACAAATTTAGGGTTGATTTTACTAAATAGAGTCACTTAAGATTTACTAATTATACTGCCAAAATACAACGTTTCTCGTTAAATTCAAAATTTCCACTATATTTGAGATTAAATCTTTACTTTCATCTTACATCTTTTTTATGAAATGTACTACAATCCTGTTCTTAATTCTTTCGGCATTCGTTAGTTTCACTACTAATTATGCTATCGGTACAGATACAAATTACACTGTTAAATCATTTAAATACACCTTACCTGCAGAAGTAAAAAATGGTCTTGGTGTTACTTGGAATGTTCCCCAGCTTTTTAAGCATAAACTGGTTGTACCAAAACAAAAAAATAGTAAGGTTGATAAAATTAGCTCTATAAATCTTTTTATCTTAAAAGAAACTATATTACTGATAACAAATTTTGAAGCACAAGAAAAGATGAAAAAATCAATAGAAAAGTTTACACTTGAACAATGCGATTCAACTCTTTCAATGTTTGCATTATTCATTAATCAATCTATTGCGAAAATCTCTAAGGATTCCTTAGTTGATAAAGGTGGTTCCAATATGGATTATGAAGTGATGTATAAAAACAAGTGGCTATTTTCTGTAAACCAATTTTACACGCCATCCGATAAAGACTTTAGCACCTATTTTACAACTTTTGCATCGTATAGCATTGAAACAGGTGAAAATTTAGATATAGCAACGATGGTTGATGAGAAAAAAACGTATTATATAGTGGAAGCTATTTCATCAACCGTAAGCGATGTTTCAAGGAACCAAACATCGTGGCAGAACTATGCAGAATCCTTACGCGATATTTATGGTTACTGTAAATCACAAACGAAAAACCAAAAAGAACTATCCAAAATGTTTTGGAATGAAGTTCGATTAGATCATTTTTTTACACCAACACATCTTGTCGTATGGACTCCCTTGATGGATGCAAATTCTATTTTAGAATCTGATGTATTAGAAGTTCCATTATATTTGTTTTCAAAAGCATTAAAACCAAAATATCAGAAAATGTTTTCAAAATAGTAAATAAAAAACGCTTATCGAGAATATCAATAAGCGTTTTGTATTTTGCACAAGGTTAAACGACGTTAGGATTGTTGTTCCCACCATGTTAAATCTATTGAATCTTCTCCACCATCCACACCAAGAACTGTTCCATTAATCCAAGCAGCTTCTTTTTGAGAAAGAAGTACCAAAACATTTGCAACATCTTCAGGTGTAGTTAATTTATGGAATGGATTACGATTGTAGGCATTTGCCATTAACTTGTCATTTCCCGGAATTTTACGGAGTGCAGGGGTATCGGTTACACCGGCGCGAATAGTATTGCAGGTAATATTGTAAGGAGCAAGCTCTAAAGCTAATTGACGTGTGTATGATTCTAAGGCTGCTTTAGCTGCAGAAACAGCGCCATAGGTTGGTATTGCACGTTGTGAACCAGAACTTGTTAACGAAGCAACTCTACCACCATTAGAAAACAAACCACTACTAACTAAATCCTGTGTCCAATAAACTAGAGAATTTGCCATTACATCTATCGTCATCTCTAAACTTTTTTGGCTAATGGAATCAGTTGATTTTTCGCTAATGAATGGTTTAAGAGTTCCAAAAGCTAACGAATGCAGCATAAACCAAACAGATCCACCATTTGAAGCACATTTGTCTTTAATCGCTTCAACAACAGAAGCTCTATTTCTAGAATCGGCAGCGTTAACATTGAAAAAATCTGCAGTAACTCCGAAACTTGTAATTTCAGCTTTCAGTTCTTCAACTCCAGCTAATCCTGCGGCTCTATCGAGATGGACTCCAATTATGTTATATCCTTTTGCAGCAAAAGCCAAACAAGAAGCTTTCCCAAATCCACTTGATGCTCCTAAAATTACAGCATATATCGGTGCAATCATAGTTTTCCTTTATGGTATAATGTAATATTTTCACTTTATATAATACAAAAATACAATCTTTCTATGGTAATATCAAAAATAAACTAATTCTTTACCCAAACCACACGTATTTGAATTTCAATAAATTCATTGCGTTCATAGGATTATCTTTCACATACGGTTGTAAAAGGCGGTAGTGCATTTCGTAAAAGATTATTATCGAAGGGACATCTTCAGTGGCAATTTGTTCTGCTTGGCGGTAAAGTGAATATTGTAAGGTTGCATCAGTTGTCTGAACTGCTTGTTGTAATAATTTATTTACCGTTGGGTTGTTATAACGTGTATTGTTTGGATACGAAGGCTGTGTTGTATCGCTCGGAACAGTAGTTCCATCCCATAACATAATGTAGTTTTCGGGGTCTGGGTAATCGCCATACCAACGTGATCCCCAAAACGGAAGTTTTCCCAAATCGGTAAACTGTAAAAATTCAGAAAACTGTATAATCTGTAAACGAACTTTTATGTTCAATGTTTCTGTGAGCATTTGTTGAACTGCTTCAGCAACTTGAACTAATTTCGGTTCTTGGTAAATGAATAACGTTATTTCTGGAAAATCTTTTCCGTTCGGAAACCCTGCTTTTGCTAAATTTTCTAAGGCTAATGTTGGGTTGTACGACATACCTTTTATTGAATCAATTGGGTAACCGGGAATGACAGGAGGAGTAATACCATTGTTGCCGGGTTTGTACGGAGAATTTCGTAACACATACCGAACTATTTTTTCTCGATCAATTGAATAGGCAAAGGCTCTACGAACATATACATTGTTGTAGGGGTATTTTTGCGTATTAAAATGAAACATCCACGTAAGCAAGGCAGGTTCTGCTTGAAGAACGACTGACTTGTAGGCTTTTGTTGTTTTTTTTCGAGAAGTATCCACTACATTATCGAAAAATTCTGTTGGAATAGTATAGGATTCTTCGAACGACCCTTTGATAAATTCAGAAAATTGAATTTTATCATCATTTATGAATGAAAACTCAATTCCATCTAAGAACGGTAGTTTGTTTCCGAAACCATCTTTTTCCCAATACTGTTTGTTTTTCGTAAGTTTAATGTGTAAATCATCTTTCCATTCTTGAAAAACAAACGGACCTGAACCAACAGGGTTTCTAAAATAGTTGTCTTTGTATAATTCCACAGCTTCTTTTGGTAACACCATAGCAAAAGAGTTGCCTAACAACATTAACAATGGAGAATACGGTTGAATAAGTGTAATAGTAAAGGTAGAATCGTTGATAACTCTTAGTCCTTTTAACTCTGTGATTGGAGTTTTACTTCCTAACCGAGAATTATAATATTCCGTAGCTCCAACAACTTTATCCTTAAAAGCCCAAAAGTGTGCTGTTTTTGTCTTTGGATCACAAGATCTTGAGAGTGAATAGACAACATCGGAAGCAACTACATTGCGTCCTTTTCCATTTGGAAAACATTTGTTGTTGTGGAAAAAAGCATCTTTTCGTAAATGAAAAGTGTAGAGTAAACCATCGGAACTAACTTCCCAAGACGAAGCAAGTTCAGGTTTAATAACCATATTTGAATCGAATGTTAAAAGATGATCGTAAATCTGTGAAGAAATATCTGATGCCAATTTGCTTGTTATCAGAACGGGGTCTAAAGCGTTTGGGTTACCACGAACCATATTAACTCTATAGATGCCGCCATAATTTTTCCCCCCCTCTGCCGGTTGCAAACCAGCTAAGATATCTTGTTCCGAAGCAATATTATTACAAGAAGTTAAAGTGATTGCGAGAGTAATAATTACAAATAAATATGTATATTTGGGAAACATGTTCAAATTCTTCGTTTAAGTTTTAAAAAGCCAATTTACCTGAATCTGCACAAAAAATACAAATTTTTCCTCAGTAAGCTGAAAAAAACTTATGAATCCTTTCAAAACCTTTGTCGTTACACCGGTATTACCTTCGAGAATAGCAAGTTTAAAAGAACTCGCTTTTAACTATTGGTGGACTTGGCAAACAGATGCAAAAGACCTTTTCAAACAAATAGATAAAAAACTTTGGGAAGAGGTAAAACATAATCCGGTTGCATTAATAAATAGACTTTCTCAAACACAACTTACCGAACTTTCTGAAAAAGAATCATTCATTAGTTATTTAGATTATGTGTATCATAGATTCTTGTCGTATATTAACGATTCTACCTATCATTCTACTGATCATTCAGAAAACAAAGATACTATTGCATATTTTTCATTAGAATTTGGAATAAGTGAAAGTTTTCCAATATATTCTGGTGGATTAGGGATTCTAGCAGGAGACCATATGAAATCAGCAAGCGATCTTGGATTGCCGTTAGTTGGTGTTGGGCTTTTGTATCAACAAGGGTATTTCCATCAATATTTATCTCAAAGTGGATATCAAAAAGAGCGATATACATTTAACGATTTCAATTCGATGCCGTTAGTTGTTATGAGAAATGAACAAGGGACACCAATTACTATTTCAGTTGATTTACCTATTGGTCAAACATTTGCCCAAATTTGGAGGGCACAAATAGGGAGAGTGCCTTTGTATTTGTTAGATACAAATATTGAAGGGAATTTACATAATCCAGATTTACGAGATATAACAGATCAGTTATATGGTGGTGACAGAGACCGCAGAATTCAACAAGAAATAATTTTAGGAATTGGTGGTATTCGTGCCTTAAAAGCAATAGGAATTATTCCTTCGGTAGTGCACATAAATGAAGGTCATGCTGGATTTGCCTTAATGGAAAGAACAAGAAATATTATGTTGGATAAGAATATCCCATTCCAAGCAGCGAAGGAACTTTCTCGTTCTGGGTCTGTTTTTACAACACATACACCAGTTCCAGCAGGGAATGAAGTATTTACTTTAGATATAATTCAACAGTATATGTCTTCTTACGCACAAGAATTAGGATTGTCAAT
>JBDNFX010000023.1:0-5230 GCA_041689575.1 Kapaibacterium sp. (SeqCode) | reverse complement strand
TCAAGAGCTTCAGCATTTTTAATCAAAACACCATTTAGTGCACCTTTGCCTACTCCAACCATTACAGATATTGGAGTTGCTAATCCTAATGCACAAGGGCAAGCTATAATTAAAACTGCAATTGCATTAACAAAAGCAAATACGTATGCTGGCTCTGGTCCCCAAATCGCCCAAATAGCAAAAGTTAATACAGAAATTAAAACCACCACAGGCACAAAATATCCAGATACTTTATCTACCAAATTTTGAATTGGTGCACGACTTCTACTCGCATTGTTAACCATCTGAATAATTTGAGACAGTAAAGTGTCAGAACCTACTCTTTCCGCTTTCATAAGAAAAGACTGATTCCCGTTAATCGTACCACTGCTCACTTTGTCGTCTTTTGATTTATTTACAGGAATTGGTTCTCCAGTAATCATCGATTCATCAATAGTTGTTTCTCCTTCGAGTATCACACCATCAACAGGGATTTTTTCACCTGGTTTAACCAACAGAATATCGTTTAATTCTATTTTGTCTATGCTTACTTCAATCTCTTCATTACCTATAATTTTAATGGCTATGTTTGGTGTTAATTTTAGTAACTCTTTTAGAGCAGAATTGGTTTTACTATGTGCACGAGCTTCTAATAGCTGACCTAAAAGTACAAGTGTTAGAATTACGGTCGCTGCTTCGAAATACACGTGAACTGCACCAGATTCAGTTTTGAATTGACTAGGAAATATATCTGGGAAGATCATACCAAAAACACTAATAAGCCACGCCGCTCCCGATCCAATACCAATAAGCGAGAACATATTAAGATTCCACGTTACTATGCTTTTATAAGCGCGTTCAAAAAACATCCATGTAGCATAAAAAAGAACAGGTATTGATAACCCAAACTGAATCCAATTCCAATACTTATGCTCCATTATAGCATAAAGAGGAGAATTGGAGTACATTTCACTCATAGCAATTAAGAAAATAGGTAACGTGAAAGCAGATGAAATCCAAAATTTATTCAAAAGCTTTTTATATGCTTTTTCTTCAGTTGAAATGTCTGCTTGCATAGGAACTAAATCCATCCCACAAATCGGACAAGCGCCTGCTTTCTCAGATATGATTTCTTGGTGCATAGGACAAGTCCATTGTTCCGTTGTCACTGATAGTAGGTTGTGTTCTTCTACCAGATTCATTCCACAGACTGGACAATCACCAAATTTGTCATAGGTTTTATCACCTTCACAATGCATTGGACAATAAAAAGAACCGGTTCCTTTCCCTTTAGGAATATCTACTTTTGTATGATTGTGTACTTTTGATGAATGAATACTATATTGACCTCCATCATTGTTTAAAGCTTCTTGAAACCGTTCAATTGGAATAAGCGATTCCATTTCTATAGTAGCTTCCGCTGTAACTAAATCAACTGTTGCATTTGTAACGCCTTTCACTTTAGAAAGTGTTTCTTCAACGTGTCTTCGACATCCGTTGCAAGTCATTCCGTGTATATGAAATGTATGTTTCATTATTTATAGTTCAGAATTAGTTTGGGTATTTAAGTTTTAACGATTTAAAATGCTTCAATAAAATAGTTGCAACTTCATAATTACGATTCCATTTTTTATCAGAAGGTATAATGTGCCATGGTTGTTTATTACAATTCTCTATCACCGAAGTGTATGCATTTAAATATTCGTCCCAATCTTTTCTTGTTTCTTCATCGGCTATATCATACTTCCATTTTTTGTGTGGCTTGGTCTTACGTTCGTCAATTCTTTCCAATTGTTTATCTTTTGAAATATGTAAAAAGAATTTAAGTATGTGGGTATTATTTCTTTTTAAATGATCTTCAAGCTCATTGATGTATTGATAACGATGTTGAATATCATTAGGTTTCAAAGTCTTGTTTACCATAGGAACCAAAATATCTTCGTAATAAGACCTGTTAAAAACCCGAATCATACGTTTTGCAGGGAATTTGGGATATACCCTCCATAAAAAATCATGATTAAGTTCTTCCCCACTTGGTTTTTTAAAGGAAGTAACATTTAAACCCATTGGATTCATACAAGAAAACACATTTCGAATTACTCCATCTTTACCAGAAGTGTCCATTCCTTGCAAAATTATTAGCAAGCTAAACCTGCCATCTGCATAGAATTTATTCTGCAATTCAAAAAACTCTTCTTTGATGTTTCTCAATTCTTTTTTGCAATCATTTTTGCTTAACTCAGTACTTGGCAATGTCGATATTGAATTTAGGATATGTTTCATTTCTATCAATTAATTGTACAACAAGTAGATCACCTCATTCTTGTTCTTCGTTTTTTTTCTTTAATTCGCAAAATCTACAGAACTTCTATTTTAATAACAAAAGTTGGCTATCTTGGTTTGCAATTACCCAATGTTTTACAAGTGGTTCAATATTTACGTAGTCACCACTTTGAAGGATTTCTTTCATTCCATTTTCATTTTCAAATACGACTTCGCCAATGACACAAACTAACAATGCTGGAACATCTGTAGAATGTTCTTTGAGTTGTTGACTTTGTAAAATTTGTAAGGCTTTCGTGCTTCCTTTACCTTCAAAAAAAGGTATAGCGGAAACAGGTTTTTCCGTTGAATGTTTGCTTCTAATGTTCATTTGTTTAAACCTTCAAAGTATATTGTTTTATTGTTGGTTGTTTTCTATATGATGTTTTAGCAAATGCTTTAAATTATCGAGCCAATCTGAAAGGGTCTTACTATCCATTTCAGGGTTTTTAAATGAAGGGATTGTCATAGGGTTCTCATCCAAAAATTGATACAATTCAGGATATTCCTGCTCAATCTTCAGTGTGATTTCGAGTATTTCTTCACAAAGTTCTTGTATTCGTTTCATAAACTGTTATTCCTTTTAAAAAATTTTTAAATTCCATTAGTAATCAATGCAAATGTATAACCACAAACCAGCTAAACCCAAAATTATACTATTGCACCAAAGCGTGTTTCGGTTATTGGTGTTTTGATACAAATAGTATTTGAAAAATCAGTTCTAAGAAAAACGGACGGAGAGTTATACCAAATTCTCCTTACTCTAAAAGTGAAATGAACGTTTCATTTCTAATTACTTAATAGTTTCCAACGTTTTACCACAATTCAACATTTTCGAACCGTAGTATGGGTTTTTGATTTCATTTTCTTTACTCAACCAATTAGAGCCTTTTCCATCATTATACATAGGACAGTGTTGGTAGTAAATTGAGGCATCTTGCTTTGATACTTTCATTAAATCGTAGACATTAGCTGTCAAGTTCATAAAAGTTTTTCGTTGCTTTTCAATATCTGTCGAATTAGAAATTACCTCAGTATTTGAATTTAAACTACCTGTTACTTTCATCCAAACAGTATGTTCTTCTAAAGAAAGTTTTTCCATTTTTACTTCTTTAATTTTTGAAAGTAAATTTTTGGCAATCGAGGATGCTAAATTTGGATCTGAATTTACCAAGGCATCTTTTAAAGTAAAATAGTTTTCAAAAACACCATCTAATTGATTTATCTCTTGTTCGATTTCAGTAGAGATAAGATGGTTTTGCATTGAATTTGTTTCGACATTCATATTCCTTCCCATTGATGATTTGTGTTTTCTATCATAGTGACAACAATCGGTAAGATTGCCATACTTTTCTTTAGGAGCAAGAAACAGGTCGCTATCAAATCCAGCCAAAGCAATTCGTTTCAAAATTTCATTTTGATTAGTTTTAATAGTGTCATAAGTTAGAGTAGCCCATTTAGTATCCTTATTCCAATCTACTTGTGCTTCATTTTTCAGATTTCCAGCCTTTTCTATGGCTGTTTCGCATACACCACAGTTGCCATATATTTTCACGCTTTCTGTTTTAGCATTTTGCAACTGAGTAGTACAAGAAGTGAAAGTAAATAGTAGACTCAAAGCTATTGCGATTTTTGATAATAGGTTCATATTGATATCTTTCATTGTTTAATTTATTAAATTAGACACGTTTCAGAACTGATTAGTATGTATTTCCCATCTTTAAATTAGAATAACCACCAGAGCCGCTCCCACACGAAGAATTTTACTACCTTTGTTTACAGTTAGATTTTTCGTTACATAAGTTGTAGATGTGTAGCTTTTTCCATTAGTGATTACTGAAGAAGTAATCACTAAACCGGTTGGAATCTCGGCTCCAACCTATGTTGTTTTTTACTCCATTTCCCACCTTGTGTTGTAGATGTTATTGTTTTTGCAACAATAGTTTATATACCTAAAACAATTGTTAATAGTATTAGAATAGTGTGTTTAGTAAAAGATGTTTTTTTCATATACTTACCTTTAATTTGAAAAACTGTAGCATCCTTAAATAGGTTGTCAGTTTGTTTAAAAATATAACTACAACTTAGTTAATTAACTAGGGATTTCCATTTGGTTCATTTAGTGCATTATAACTAATGCTAAATTTTGAATTGGTTCAAAACTTATACACACATAATTGACCAGAATAATAGTTTGCGAAAATAAAGAGTCACAACAACCCTTTTAGCTTCTAGTAAAAAGTTTGTCCCACATAGATTGTTCCGTTTCTTACTTCTTGTCCTTCGTGTTGTTTACTGATTTCATAGTTTGTTCCAACTTGTATCTACAAGTCAAATTCCTTTTTTTTTTTAAACTTTAAAGGATAATAAAATCTGAGTATTGTCTTTGTCGCCAAACGAAAGCGAATGAATCATATCACTAAAGGAATGGCAATATTGCTTGGTCCTACGCTCATTTGAAATAATGATTTTTTTCCTTTTTTTACGTATATTTGAGAATAAATACAATTCCCAAACCCGAATAGAATTGTATGTTCAAGAATACATTCCAAATTTTAGAAGTGAGTATATGTGTTTTCATACATCAGTGGTAACGCCCAAAGGGAAGGTTCAGGAACGGTATAACAGGTTGTTTAAACCTGGGGTTGAATTTGATCCGTTGTATCATACTTCTGGTTTTTCTCATCAGGAAATTCTTGTTGTTACGAATAATCCTGAGCGGCATATTCAAGTTGCAACATGGGGATTAATTCCGAAATGGGTCAAAACAAATGAAG
This sequence comes from Kapaibacterium sp. (SeqCode), assembly GCA_041689575.1. Taxonomy (GTDB): domain Bacteria; phylum Bacteroidota; class Ignavibacteria; order Kapaibacteriales; family JAEUSM01; genus JAEUSM01. Next base: position 152 of record JBDNFX010000023.1, on the reverse strand, counting down.
ACGCGACGAAAATTCGGAACCAAACTATTAATGCAAGGTCTGAAACCGTATTCGAAAAACCTTCGTTTCGATCAGCAATTTTAAAAGGACGTTGTCTAGTTCCTGTTACTGGTTTTTTTGAATGGCGAACTATTGGAAAAAAATAAGTATCC
>JBDNFX010000022.1:0-6240 GCA_041689575.1 Kapaibacterium sp. (SeqCode) | reverse complement strand
TCCAAGATTGTTAGCAATTCCACTCTTGTTACCAATTTCTTCATTTATCACTAACGATTTTTGATAATATTCTATGGCTTTACTATATTCAGAAAGATTATGGTATACAATTCCTATATTTCCAAGATTTGAAGCAATTCCTTGTTTGTTACCAATTTCTTCATAAATCACTAATGCTTGTTGATGATATTCTATGGCTTTACTATATTCTGAAAGATTTTGGTATACATTTCCTATATTTCCAAGATTTGCAGCAATTCCATTTTTGTTACCAATTTCTTCATTTATAACTAATGCTTGATGAAAATATTCTATGGCTTTACTAAACTCTGATAGATTAAAGTATACATTTCCAAGTTTATTTAGAATAAATGCTACATTATTTGGAGAGTCTTTCACTTCAGAAACAGTAAGCAAATGCAATGCAAGTTCTTTTGCTTCTTTATTCTTAGATTGAGAAATATAGGTTCCTATCTTTTCTATTTCTAATTGAATTTCTTCTGGGGTCATTATGAAGGAAAATAGTTAAAGGTAATTATTCGTAAGGATTTGAATATTGATTACATTCAGATTTCTGCAAATTACAAAAATCTGAATAGATACTTTTTAATGGGGTGAATATTTACTTGAAAATTTACATACTCTTTCTATTAAATATTGATTGAATTTTCAATTTCCAAACTAAGAATGCAGCTTCGTAAACTATATTTTTACTCATTTTTGAAACACCATTCAGTCGATCAATGAAGATAATGGGAATTTCTTTAATTTTTGCACCTTTTACCCATAATCTGAATGTCATTTCAATTTGAAAGGCATATCCATTCGATTTAATTTTTGTGAAATCAATTTGATTCAATATATCTGCTCTAAACCCTTTAAAGCCACCTGTTGCATCTTTTACTGGCATACCAGTAATTATTCTTGTGTAGTAATTTGCAAAGTAACTTAGCAGCAGTCGGCTCATTGGCCAATTAACAACATTAACTCCACGAACATAACGGGACCCAAGAACTATATCATAATCTTCCAAAGTTTCTATAAATCGAAGTAAATCTTTTGGATCGTGTGAAAAATCAGCATCCATTTGAAAAATAGTTTGAAACCCATTTTTTAAGGCATATTGAAAACCCTCACAATATGCTGTTCCTAATCCCATTTTGCTTGGTCGTTGCAACAGATGCAATTGAGAATCAGTTTCCATTCTTTTTTTAACAACGTTTGCAGTTCCATCTGGAGAATTATCATCTACAATGAGAATGCTCATTGTAGGTTCTATAGAATGAATCAGATCGAGTAAACGCTCAATGTTTTCAATTTCATTATATGTTGGTATAACAACTATTTTTGATGTATTTTTATCCATAAATCGTATTTGTTTTCTTATGCTGTTCCACGGGATGTAAAGACTCGAACAACAGTACGTAAAAGTATCTCGAAGTCGAACCGAAAAGACATGTTTTCGATATAATAAAGATCGTATTTAAGTTTCTTCTTCACTATTTCGGGTGTTTCTTCTAATTCAGTATAACTTATTTGCCAATATCCAGTCAAACCAGGTCGGACTTTATGTCGACGTGAGAAATTAGGAATTGTTTGTTGAAATTTTTCAACAAAGAACGGACGTTCAGGTCTAGGTCCAACCAAACTCATTGTACCGTGTAAAATATTTAAAAATTGAGGAATTTCATCTAAATGTGTTTTCCGCATAAATTTACCAAACTGTGTTACTCTTGGGTCGTTCGATACTGCCCAAGTAGGTCCATTTTTTTCTGCATTCTGAACCATTGAACGGAACTTACGTAACATAAACAGTTTACCATCTTTTCCAACACGTTGTTGAGCATAAAATATAGGTCCATTAGAACTTAATTTAACAATTAATCCTACACAAAGCCAAAATGGAAATCCAAAAAACAAAACAGAAGCAGAAAAGAAAATGTCTAAAAACCGTTTTATAAACCGTTCCCACGGCTTCATTAACTCCGCGTCCATTTCAATAAACGGTGAACCATAAATTGGATATGTTCTTGCAACACCAACAAGTACATCGTACAAATCAGGAAGGATTTTTAATTTTATAGATCTGTCTTCACATATTCCAAGAATTTCCAGAACTTTTTCATGATCTTTGTTTTCGAATGTGATTATCAATTCGTGAGGACAAATTTCTTCAATAGTATTGACTATATTTGAAAAATCACCTACTATTGGAATTGATGAAGTCATATAATGATTCTTCCATTCTTCTTGGTGACTTTCAGAATCTAATAATACCCCTTCAATTTGGAAACCCCACCAAGGAGATGAACGAATTTGTTCAACTAAATCGAATAATTTTTCTCTATTTCCTAAAAGGAGAACCTTTGTTTTTAAAACTCCTTTTTCTCGGAGTCTCCGTTGCAACAAACGTGAAACAATTCTTCCTAAAACCGTTATAGTGGTAAAAAGGAACAAATAAAACAACATATCTAAGCCAAAGCTTTGACGGTTGCTTTTGTTATCAATTAAGAGAATTAGAGCTACTAATCCACACCCAACAACACTTGTTTTTACAATGGTAAACAATTCATCGAATGGCGAACGGATAAACCAATTTCGATATAAACCAGCAAACCAGAAAACAACAAACCAATAGAACGAAACAAAAAGTGAAATGGTGATTACATCTGCTAATGTCCAAGTAAAGTCCGCTTTGGACATTCCTAAGAACTTTTTAATTCCCCAATACAGCAAAATTGAAAGACTAAATGCTAAAATATCTGCAATTGCTTGCGTTACTTGTGGTGAGTAACGGTAAGAGGTACTTGCGAATTTATTTTGAATTTGGAGTGTTTTCGACATTATTGTTAGCTATTGCTCTTCTACGAATACTTTGATTTCTTTAAACTTTGTAGGACTTGTTTTATTTCGTTGACAGAAGTTAGTTTTGTAACGAAAAGTAGGGCAACAAAACAACTAAAAGCAATGAATGGTTTTACAAATATAGGTAGTTGAGAAGTAAAAAGGAAAAAATTAATACTAAACATGCTACAAATCACTAAAAGCAAGAGTATTAGTAGTCGAATTGATAGGATACTTTTGTCAATTTTCCATAACATTTTAACTACCAAAATACACGTTACAACATAAGCAATTCCTTTACTAAAGATTGCACCTAAAACTCCAAAATTTGGAATTAATATTAATCCACAAATAGCAGTTACAATTGCCAATACTAATGGAAGGACAATATTCTGCTTAGCTTTATCTAATGCAATGTTAATTTCGAACATCAATAGAATTAAACTCGAAGGAATATATGTCCAAATAAAATAGAAAAATTCAATAGTATAAGAGTTATAGTTTCCCTTTGTAAAAAGATCAACCACAAAGGTCATAATTGAAGTAATTATTGTTGCTATCAAAATTGAAAGTAGTAAATAGTATTTTACTACTTTTGACATAAACTTAATAGCATTTTCTTTATCCTCTGAACCAAACCTATGCACTATTTGAGGAAGAACTGCCTGACCAATTGAAAAAAGAATTGTGTTAAATGGTGATCCTGTCCTATAAACCGCACCTAAGACACCCACATCAACAGGTGTTGCAAATGTTTGTAAATAAAATGTATCAATTTTATCGAATACTTGGTAGAAAACGGCGGTAGAAAACAAGAATCTACATTCTCTTGCAATGTTTTTAATTATTGATAACGAAAAGGAACCAAATAATGTTTTCCAGAGTCCTTGAGTAAACAATATTACAAATAATGAAGGAATAGAAGATCCTAAATAACACCATGCAACAGATTTGGAATCTAAGGTTTCTCCAGCAAAAAATTTCAATAAAATAAAGAAGAGAATTCCATCTACAACTTGTAAAAAATTAATCAACGCAAAGTCAGACCGAACTCTCCTTTTAAATTCTAACGTATATCGAATAAATGGAGTTTTTGCTGAAATTGCACAAGCAATAAAGAGTATAACCGCTAAATCTATGTTCTCTGGGAACAAAAAATAGAATAACGAAAACATGCATAGTGCTATTACTGAAAGTAAAAGTATTCTTGTGTAGATAAAGGTTCGAAATGCTTCATCTATTTTTTCCTTGGATTCGATTAATACTCTTTGTAAAGCACTACTGGCTCCAAAATCTGCACCTATAACCATAACAAACAACATTGTTTGAAGAAAGAAATAATAGATTCCATTTTCATACAACGACATTCCTAAGACTTCACGTTGCGCTAAAAAAAACGAACCTTGTGCTGAAATCTGTCCAATCACATTTATTACTGAACTTCTCGCAAAGGACTTTGGCTTTAAAGATGTTTGCACTTCTGATTCTTTCATTCTGATGAATTACTCCAAACTGATGTAGCTTTACCTTGAATAAACTCAAAAATACCGAAAAGCATAGCAATATTAAGCGAAAAGAAATATCCTAATACTTTTATTTTAGAAAGTATTTCTACTTTGTCTTCCAAATAGAAAAGTAAAGCCGATAGCAATCCAATTCCAATTTCAAAGATTATAAAGTATAATTTAAAAAAGGAAGTTTCTAAGAAAAAGGAAGTACTTACTATTAAAAGTAAGTATATTGGAGTAAACCAACGGAGAACTTTATGAGACCAGATAAAAAAACCAACCCATTTTGTAAAAGGGTTTAACAAAGTTCGAAGTGATGCAATTGTAGCTAAACCCCCAGAAACAGTTCTTATTCGACGTTTAAAATCTCTTTCGACTGAACGGTCACGCACTTCCACTACTTCAGCACCTTCGGCTAAAACAACTCTTTTTTTCTGAATATTTACAGAATTTGTGATATAGAAATCATCGCAAACAGCAGTTGAAGGTATTGGAGTAAAGAATTTAGTTCGAAAAGCATAACATGGACCAAAAGCATTGACCGTAGACCATATTTTTGATTCATGTTTTTGTATAAAAAACTCTAATTGTTGGTAAATTCCTTCACTTATTATTACAGTTGAAGTAGTGTCATTAATTTCTGAATGTGTTCTTCTGGCAAGTACAGCTCCAATTGAATTTGAAGTGAATTTTGATAATAATTGATCAATTGTGCTGGGTTTAACTCGAATATCAGCATCTAAAAATATTAGGAAAGGATATTCAGAAGAATCAATTTTTGAAACAATCGAATTTAAAGCCTTATTTTTTCCACCACGAGGTAATATTATCAGTGTAATTGATTGAAAATATTGGCAATATTCTCTAACAATAGTATTTGTTTCATCGGTAGAACCATCTGAACCTATGAAGATATGCACAGAATTATTGTGTTGTAATTCTGAAGCAAGTACAGCATCTATACATTCTGCAATAGAATCTTCTTCATTATATGCAGCTATGCACACTGCTATTGAACAATTTTGAATCTTTTCCGTTTGTTTTTCTTTTGTTGAAAAAAACAATGATAAGAACCACAAAAAGACTGGATATCCAATATAAGAATAAAAGAATATCCCTAAACTAACTGTGAAAACTGTATGTATCAATTGTTCTAGTATCATAATCAATTGATATGTTAAAAATCTTCAAAACGGAAGATTATTTGACCTGTAAGTTTTGTTGAAGTATCTATAAATTGTGCTTTTACCACTCCATGGACAGAATAACCTCTAATAATTTCATATCCAATTGTAGATTGTAAAGTTACTATTTTTTGTAAATCACCTTCTAAGAACTTTATAAATTCACTATCAAAAGGTCTACGAGTTTGTAAAACATCCGAACCAGCATTAAATATCAATTGACCTGTAGAATCGTATTGGTTTCGACCATATCGTTGATAGGAAGCTGTTAAGGTAATTGGATATCTGTTTCCTAACCACCAATTAACTGTATGAAAGGAAAGAATATCACTATTTGGTGGGACAAATCCAGAAAATTCTATTCCATCGTTTGTCATAGAATTTTGAACATTGAAATGTGTAAAGACATAAGGACTATTTCGAGTATATTCAACTATTAAGTCTGAACCAAATGGACTCGCATACAGCAAACCTACTGTACTAGAAAACTTGTTATGCCACCAATCGGTGTTTAGTGTAGAAAACGAAATATCGTCCATCAAAAAAGAAGCTCTAATTTGAACTCGAGAAATAGGTCGAATTGTGGCATCTAAACCCATCATCGAATTATCTTTATCACGTAAGGAATGTTCAACCGATTTCAAAAAAGTGAATGGGTTTACATACGCAAGGTCAAAATTTCGTGAAGAGTAGACAGTAGATTG
>JBDNFX010000021.1:0-6826 GCA_041689575.1 Kapaibacterium sp. (SeqCode) | reverse complement strand
AACCTTAACACCGAAGAATTTAAATGATGCTGGTTCTGAAATTATACTTTCAAACACATATCATTTGTATTTACGCCCTACGAGGGAAGTTTTGGAAAATGCTGGTGGACTTCATAAGTTTATGCAATGGGAAAAACCAATATTAACTGATAGTGGTGGGTTTCAGGTATTTTCGTTAAAAGAACTAACAAAAATGTTTTCGTATGGTGTAGAATTTCGATCGCATATCGATGGTTCAAAACATTTGTTTACTCCTGAATTAGTTGTTGATATTCAGCGATCAATTGGTTCAGATATTATGATGGTTTTAGACGAATGTCCTCCAAATCCATCGACAAAAGAATATGTAAAAAAAAGTATAGCTTTAACAACATCGTGGGCAAAAAAATCAAGAGAACATTTCCATAACACTCAAGGTATGTATGGATTTGAACAATTGCAATTTGGAATTGGTCAAGGTAGCACCTACCCTACTTTAAGAAAAGAATCAATAGAACAATTATGTGAAATTGGTTTCGATGGTTATGCAATTGGTGGCTTAGCAGTTGGAGAATCCACAGAAGAAATGTATTCGATATTAGACGGCGTTTTACCGCACTATCCTAAAGATTTCCCTCGTTATTTAATGGGTGTTGGTACACCAGCAAACATTTTGCGTGCTATTCAAAAGGGGGTTGATATGTTCGATTGTGTTATGCCCACCAGAAACGCACGTAACGGGACTATCTTTACAACAACCGGAAAAGTAAATATTCGAAATAGTCAGTATAAAATGAATTTGAAACCCATAGATGAAGGATTGGGAGATATCTACAGTAATTCATTTTCGTTGTCGTATCTACGACATTTATTTATAAGTGGTGAAACCTTAGGTTTGCATTTGGCAACAATGCAGAACATTTCTTTTTATATGTGGTTAGTTCGAACTGCAAAAGAAAAAATAAGTAACGGAACCTTCCGTCAATGGTCAAATAATTTTATAGAGACCTATTATCCAGAAAAAATCAAATGATAATAATGAACGCATTTATGTTGATGTCGCCTACAGGCGGAGCAGGTGGACAAGCCGCTGACCCAGTGCAAAGTTTAATAACAACCTTAGTAATGTTTGGTGCAGTAATTGGAATAATGTATTTTATGATGATTCGCCCTCAACAAAAAAGATCAAAAGAAGCAAAATTACTCTTAGCATCAATGAGTAAAGGCGATAAAGTAATAACATCATCAGGAATCCATGGAAGTATTGTGGAACTAGATGACAAGACTGTAACGTTACTAGTATCTGAGAACGCACGAATTAAGTTCGAAAAAGTATCCGTAATATCAATACTTAATAAGAACAATAAATAATTCACTATACTAACCCATTGAATGTAGGCACCAATGGTGCCTTTTTTTGTATGAAAACACAACTAAACACAATTGCGGAAGCAATAGAAGATTTAAAAGCAGGAAAAATCATAGTAGTAGTCGACGATGAAGATCGCGAAAACGAAGGTGATGTTGTCTGTGCTGCTGAATTTTGCACTCCAGAAATGGTAAATTTTATGAAAATTCACGCTCGTGGATTAATTTGTACACCTGTAACAAAACAACGAGCAAGAGAATTAGAATTAGATTCTATGGTAAGTTCTAACACCGCTTTACACGGTACAGGATTTACAGTATCAATAGATTATATTCACGGTACAAGTACTGGGATATCTACACACGATATGTCTGAAACAATAAAAGCATTAACGCTGAATAATGTTAAAGCAGAAGATTTCGGTCGCCCCGGACACGTGTTCCCTTTGATAGCTATGGAAGAAGGGGTTTTGCGTCGAGCCGGGCATACTGAAGCAGTTGTAGATTTGCTAACATTAGCAAAATTAAATCCTGCTGGTGTACTTTGCGAAATACTAAATGAAGACGGAACAATGGCACGATTACCAGATTTATTAGTATTTGCTAAAAAACATTCTATGAAAATAGTTTCAGTAAGAGATTTGATAGCATATCGTTTATCACAAGAAACATTGATTACGGAAGTAGCTACGTCTACATTACCAACGGAATTTGGTGAATTTACCATAAAGGTATTTCGCAATAATGTAGATTCAAACGAACACGTGGCATTGATAAAAGGGAATATAAATTCTCTTGAACCAACATTGGTTCGAGTTCATTCTGAATGTTTGACAGGAGATGTGTTTGGTTCTCGACGTTGCGACTGCGGACCACAATTACACAAAGCGATGGAAATTATTTCTAAAATGGAAATTGGTGTTTTACTCTATATGCGCCAAGAAGGTCGTGGAATAGGACTATTGAATAAAATAAAAGCGTATTCACTTCAAGATACTGGTTTAGATACCGTAGAGGCGAATACACATTTAGGATTTAAACCAGATGCACGAGATTATGGAATAGGTGCACAAATACTAAAAAGTTTAGGTATATCACAAATGAGATTACTGACAAATAACCCTACAAAAAGGGTTGGATTAGAAAGTTACGGATTAACCGTAGTTGAACGACTTCCTTTAGAGATAGAACCCGTAGAATCGAACCGAGAATACCTCGTAACAAAAAAAGAAAAAATGGGACATATCCTTTCGAATATTTAGATTCCGAAAAATATCATATATTTGTACTGGCCGCTGCCCAATACATGTATTGAGACAGCGGTTTATTTCTAATAACAACAATAACAAAAACCCAAAAGGGGAACCCAATGAGTGACGCAGTTTATATAACAAGAGATCGACTTTTAGAAATGGAAGCCGAACTTCACGAATTAAAAGTTAATACAAGAAAAGAGATTGCTCAAAAGATTGCCGATGCACGTTCGCATGGCGATTTGTCGGAAAATGCTGATTACGATGCTGCAAAACATGAACAAGAATTATTAGAAATGAGAATTTCTAGAATACAAACCGCATTGTCGAAAGCTCAAGTAATTGAAGCCAGCGATTTCCCCGATGATAAAATATATATCCTTTCAAAAGTTACTTTGCAAAATGTAAAGAATAATAAAAAATTCGACTATATGTTAGTAAGCCCGGAAGAAGCAGATTTTGAACAAAATAAAATCTCGGTATCTTCACCATTAGGAAAAGCCTTATTAGGTAAATTTTTAGATGAAACTATTTCCGTAAATGTACCCGCAGGTATTGTTGAATACAAAATTCTAAAAATATCGAAGTGATTAAACCTTAAAAGTATTATGACAGTCTAATTGAGAAATAATCAATTGCAAAACTATGAAAACGACTGTTTTGAGTTCAATACAAGATATTGACGTTTTTGAATCCTTAGACAACGGAGATGTCAATAGAGCAGCAACTTTGTTTGTTAGGAAATATCAAAAGTATGTATACTCTATAGCACTTCGATATTTAAAAAACGAACAAGACGCAGAAGATGCTGCTCAAGAAACCTTTATTAGGGCAATTCGCTATATACATTCTTTCCGTCGCGACAGTAGTCTTTCTACTTGGCTTTATACTATAACGCATAGTATTTGTTCTACGATGAGTAGAAAAAAGAAAATTCAAAGGTTTTTTGGTTTTGATTCAGAAGTATCATTAGAAGAATTAATGATTGAAGAATCCACAACAGACATGATACTTCAAAATGAAGATTTTGAAAAAGAATTTCAAAAAATACTTCAAAAACTACCCGTAAAACAACGAGAAACATTTGCACTTCGGTATTTTGATGACCTTACTTACGATGAAATCTCTAAAATTCTCGGAACTAGTGTTGGCGGATTAAAAGCAAATTATTTTCAAGCTGTAAAGAAACTTTCAGTATTACTAAAAGATTCAGAATTACTTTCTCACTATTTTACGAAAGACAATGAATAACCAATATACAAGAGAATGGATTGAAGAAAATCTTCCTGATTTTTGTTTTGGAAGATTGTCAAAAGAAGAAGAATCCATTTTTTTAGGTGAGGTATCAAAGTATCCAGATCTAGTTGATGAAGTATCAAACGTAAATAATTTGTTTTCTACTTTAGATAAAATTGATACTCGTGCTTCGTATGATTCTAAGTTGAAAAATTTATCGGTTAAAGTTTTAGAATCGTATTCTTATACGCAAAAAAACTATTTTAGCCGACCGTCATTTATGGCAATAGTTTCTGCGTGTGTTATTGGTATTGTTATTTTTGGTTATTATACGTATTTAGTTCCGGAAACACAAACTACTTCCAACATTGTAACTTCAAATTCTAAAGTTTTTCTTCCTCAAGAAATACAATTACCAACCGAAGAAGTATTAAATCAATCAGATAAACAAACATTATTGGCACTCGATGATTTAGAAGAAGAGTTAATCACTTCTTCAATTCAAAAATTAGAACCAAAAACTGCCTTTGCACTGACAACCTCAACCCCTTTAGCATTACCAACAAATTCTTTGAAATCGTTGGAAGAAAATGATATTGTTGACCTACTAACTACCTTAGAAAATGAAGATTTTTCTTTCTAATATACTTTTATTTCTATTTGTTTTCTCTTTTTCATTTGCACAAGAAGAGCATAATCAGCCTTCAAATAAAGCAATGGAACGTATTCAACAAATTCGAAAAATTAAACTTATTGAAGTTTTAGATCTTGATGAAGGAACTGCTGAAAAGTTCTTTTTTAAGGACAATCAAAACGGTAAAAAATTCGAAATGTTACGACGTGAAATTGATATAATTACTAACGAATTAGATAAATCATTGCGTGAAGGTCAACAGAATGATATTCGTAAAAAAAGTGATATTATGTTTAATAAAATGACAGAGTTAATGACTGTTCATATCGATAGATTGAAAAGTGCAAAACAAATATTACCAGAAGAAAAATTTGCTAAATATTTGGTGTTTGAATCGAAGTTTCGTAAAGAAATTGAGATGTTTTTAATTCGTAAAGAAAAAAGGTTTGAACGCAAACGTGAACGGCGCTAAAAGTTAGATTCGTCTCTCCATTTTATAATTTTCCATTCGTCAGCAGAACGATTTCTCCCTAATCTGAAGTTCGCTCTACCATCGATACGAACAACGTCTGTAGCGGAAAAGATTATAGTTAAAGTAAAACCTCGAGAAATGTCTTTCACTAAAGAATCTCCAATATCTATAACAATATTATTCCATGTTAAATCTAAGCTTTGTGACGCTTGGAAAAGCCCAAAAGTAGAGATCATATCTTGATCTTTGCCCCAAGTGACATCTATTCCTTTGTCATAATTCCTATAAATGAAAGTAAATTCTGGAGCTAACAATCGTCCATAGCTTATTGTATCTTTGAAGTTATATGAGTATCGAAAATTAGTAAAAATTGCTTCAGTAGTAAATTGATCTTGTAATCCAATATAATCAACAGGTTGATCAAACAAACGAGGTGCAAAAGGATTACAACTCAAAAAAATAGTTGAAGTAAAAATAAGGACAATAAAATATTTCAAAACTGTATGTTTCATTACGTTAATTTGAAAATTGACCTTTTAAAATTGACCAAGTAGACAAAGTTGAATCAATTCCGGGATTCCGCGAATCAATCCAACGAGAAATACCCCACAATCCATTTCCAATTTGAGAAATTGTTAACCTCATTGAACCTACATAATTCTTTTCAAAGGCAGTTACAACCGTTGGAACAGATACTAAATAATCTGAAACATACACTGCTGAATCAGGAAGTAAAATATCGAATCGTGAATTTGATAGGGTTAATAACAGTTTAGAATTTTGTTCTAAACGTGAAACCATAGACAAAAATGCGGTTCGTTCATTATTGGTATTCCATTTCGCAAACAAATCAGAATAACGAGCATTTGCCTCAGCGGAAGGAGAAAACTGAAAAGTTAAATTTTTGTTTATTGATGTATCGGTAAAACAAAGTACATAGTTTTCAGCGTTATTATCAGAAAAAGCATTCTGCAAATTAGAAACAACTATATCTGGAGTAGTTGGAGGTTTAAAACCAAGCCCACTACTCGATGGATCTTCTGGAATTCTAGTTGCAAACCAACTACAACTTTGTAAAGCAACTATACAGAAAAATACTAAAATATAACGATACATTTCGAATTTAAACGTCATTAGATTTGATTGATAGTATTCATACACGAATATAAAAATACATTATGGTAAAAATCAAATACTTAATGGGAATTTTAATCGGTTCCTTTGGATTGTTGTATATGTTGTTTGGTAGTGCTGCCTTTGCAAAAGACGACGAACCTCAAAACGCACTAATTACTTATGGAGTCGGAATTACTCATCTTGTTGTTGCCGCTGGTCTTTTACTTTCAAGTTATATTGAACATAGAAAAACTTCTGTAAAAAAGAAAGAAGAAGTTTTTCAGTATTTTGTAAAATCAAAGTTAGGTGAAATACCTTTGTTTCAATTTGCAGAACTTACCGATCTTACAGTTGAAAAAGCTCAACATTTTCTCGAAGAAAAGTCATCTACAGTTATGAGTTATACACAAATAAATCAACTCGGTGAGTTAACATATTGTTTTTCATCACAAAAAGTAGAGGGGTGATATTATGTTGAAAATCATTATCATTGTTATTATTGTACTAGAATTTAGTTTATTAGGGTTTTGGTTCTATTCTGGATCTGAGCTGTTAACAAAAACGAAAGTCCCTGTTACTATACTCAAAAAAGATGAATTATTTGGAACAGAAATTGAAGAAACAATTTTAAAAGACAAATTTGTTCTTGGTTTAGATTATGCAGGTCCAGGAATTGGTGTTCTTGGAATTGCTGGAGTAGTCTCTATACTGTTCTACCGTCGAGAACAAAAGATAAAAGCTAAATAATTTTAACAAATTGTAACTTTT
>JBDNFX010000020.1:0-17965 GCA_041689575.1 Kapaibacterium sp. (SeqCode) | reverse complement strand
TTGGGCAATTGCCTATAAATACGAAGCTGAAAAAGTAACGACACTTTTAAAAGATATTACATTTCAAGTTGGAAGAACTGGCGTAGTAACTCCAGTTGCAGAATTAGTACCAGTTTTATTAGCGGGGAGTACTATCAGCAGGGCTACACTTCACAACGAAGATTTTATTTTGGAACGAGATATTCGTATTGGTGATACTGTTGTCATTGAAAAAGGTGGAGATGTCATTCCAAAAGTTTCTTCTGTTGTTTTAAAAAACAGAACTGATCTTCAAGTAGCATTTGTATTCCCTAAAAATTGCCCTTGTGAACAAAAAACACATATTGTCCGACCAGAAGGTGAAGCCAATTATTACTGTGTTGCATCTGATTGCACTTGGCAAATTGTTCGGAAAATACAACATTTTGCTTCTCGAGATGCAATGAATATCGAAGGTTTAGGTGAGAAAATAGTAGAGCAATTACATTCAATTGGTTTGTTAAAAACAATAGCCGATATTTATACGCTTACAGAACATAGTGAACAGTTAGAAACTTTAGATAAATGGGGAAATAAAAAAGTAGACAATCTATTCTTAGGAATTAAAGAAAGTAAATTGAGACCCTTTTCAAAAGTGTTGTTTTCTTTAGGAATTCGGTTTGTCGGCGAAGGAGTTGCAAAAGTATTAGCAAAACATTTCAAAACAATTGAAGCCTTAGAACAAGCCACAAAAGAAGAAATCCAAGCGGTCAATGAAGTCGGTGAACGGATTGCACAATCGGTGCTAGATTTTTTTCAAGAAGACCACAACCGCACTACCGTTGAACGGTTAAAGGAGGCTGGGCTACAATTCGAGGAAGAAGTACAAGACGTTTCCGAACTATCGCAGAACTTCATTGGAAAAACCTTTGTTATTACAGGAGAGTTAACTGCTTTTTCACGAAAAGAAGCAGAACTCGAGATAGAAAAACGTGGCGGCAAAATGGTTTCGTCCGTTAGTAAAAAAACCTCGTATGTAGTTGTTGGTCAATCTCCCGGAAGCAAAGCTACAAAAGCTCAAGAACTGCAATTGTCAATTCTATCGGAACAAAACTTTGTACAACTTTTAGAAGAATAATTTGAAAACTATTTCTGAAAACATACTTTCGACACCCATAAATGGTAGAAATTTTTCACAAGGAATTACATTTGGGGAATTTATTCAAAAGCCTAAATTTGTCGTTTTTTTACGGCATTTTGGTTGTATCTTTTGTAGAGAAAACATAAAGGACTTAAAAAAAGCATCAAAAACTGTTGATTCTTTTCCAGAAGTAGTCTTTATACACCAAGGAACAGTTGAAGAAGGAAATACTTTTTTCAAAAAATTTTGGGAAGAAGTTCCTGCAATTTCCGACCCTTCAAAAACTTTCTATAGTGAATTTGGAGTTGAACGTGGAAGTTTTAGCGAATTACTTAGTCCGTCGGTTGTAGCTTGTAGCTTTCGAGCAATGGGAAAAGGAAATTTTGTAGGGAAACCAATCGGCGACCCATTGGTAATGCCGGGAATGTTTTATGTTGAAGGTAATTCAATAGTTTGGACACACAATTTCAAACACATTGGCGATCACCCAGACTATGAAACCTTACCAAAATCGTTGAATAAATTTGCAATAGCCCAATAAAAAAGGCGGTCAACTGACCGCCTTTTTTACTTTAAAATTCACTTGTTTACATCAACGAACTATTCTTCGTATTCAGAAATGTCAGGACAGGTACAAATAAGTTTTCTGTCACCGTGGGTATTGTTAACTCTACCGACAGAGGGCCAGAACTTATGATGTTTTAAATATGGCATTGGATATGCTGCTTTTTGACGAGAATATGTATGATTCCACTCATCGTCAACAACTGAATGTGCAGTATGAGGAGCATTTTTTAACACATTATCTATAGCGTCTGCAATACCAGAAATCACTTCATCTATTTCCACACGGATACTAATCATAGCATCACAAAAGCGATCTATTTCTGTTTTAGGCTCACTTTCCGTAGGTTCAATCATCATTGTTCCCGGAACAGGAAACGATACTGTTGGAGCGTGGAAACCATAATCAATTAATCGTTTAGCAATGTCTTCAACTTCGATACCATATTGTTTAAACATACGTAAATCAATAATCAATTCGTGAGCAACTCTATTTTTCGAACCTTTGTAAAGAGCAGGATAATATGGCTGTAAACGTTCTTTGATATAATTTGCATTTAGAATTGCAATTTTTGTTGCGTTTGTAAGCCCTTTAGAGCCCATCAGCCTGATATAAGCCCAAGATATAAGCAATATAGAGGCTGACCCCCAAGGAGCAGCAGAGACAGCAGATATAGGTTGTTCAATATTCATCGGTACAACTGAATGACCTGGTAAAAATGGAGCTAAATCTGAAACAACACCAATTGGTCCCATTCCAGGTCCACCACCACCATGAGGAATACAGAACGTTTTATGAAGATTCAAGTGGCAAACGTCCGCACCAATTCTGCGAGGACTTGTTAAGCCTACTTGAGCATTCATATTAGCACCATCCATATAAACCCTACCACCATTTTCGTGGATTAAGGCACAAATATCCATAATAGTTTCTTCAAACACTCCGTGTGTAGATGGGTATGTAACCATTAAAGCAGATAATGTATCTTTATACAAAATTGCTTTTGCTCGCAAATCTTCTACATCAATATTACCATTTTCGTCTGTTTTTGTAACAACAACCTTCATTCCAGCCATTACTGCACTTGCAGGGTTTGTACCGTGAGCAGAAGAAGGAATTAAAGCAATATTTCTATGAAAATCACCTCGAGAATGATGATATTTACGAATTACTAACAATCCAGTATATTCACCTTGAGCACCTGCATTCGGTTGCAAAGAAACAGCATCAAAACCAGTAATTTCACAAAGTGCTTTTTCAAGATTAATGAAAACTTCTTTATAACCTTCTGCTTGGTCAATAGGAACAAATGGATGTAATGAACCAAATTCTTTCCAAGTTACGGGTATCATTTCGGTAGCAGCATTTAATTTCATAGTGCACGAACCTAATGCTATCATAGAATGAACCAATGAAAGATCTTTATTTTCAAGATACTTCAAATAACGCATCATTTCAGTTTCTGAGTGATATGTGGTAAAGTGAGGGTGTGTCAAAACCTCATCTAATCGCAAGTTTTCAGTTGGAATTGAAGGAGAAAAAGTAGAAACATTCACCAACCGTAAATCTGGAGCGGAAACATTTTTTACTTTCGCAAAAATTGAAAGAACCAATTCCATATCTTCAATTGATACTGTCTCATCGAAAGATATACCTACAGCATCATTCCCAATATATCGGAAATTAACAGAATTTACAAGAGCAACATTTTTAATTGAAGCCTGTTCTTCTGAAGACACTTTTAAGACAATTGTATCAAAGAATGATTTTGAAACAAGTGAATATCCTAAAGTTAATAGGGAATTTGCAACCACATTTGTAATAGTATTTACCCGAGTAGCAATTGCTTTTAAACCTTTTGGTCCATGATATACTGCATACATTGCCGCTATATTTGCAAGCAAGGCTTGAGCCGTACAAATATTTGAAGTAGCTTTATCGCGTTTAATATGCTGTTCTCTCGTTTGAAGAGCCATTCGTAAAGCTTGGTTACCGTGAGAATCTATAGAAACACCAATAATTCTGCCTGGAATTAAACGCTTAAATTCATCTTTTGTAGCAAAAAATGCTGCGTGTGGTCCGCCGTAACCCAATGGTACCCCAAAACGTTGAGCTGAACCAACTGCTATGTCCGCACCTAATTCCGACGGAGGTGTCAACAAAACTAATGATAACAAATCGCAACAAAATGTAATTAATGCACCTACGGAATGAGCTTTTTCAGAAACTATTTTATACGATTCAATTGATCCAAGACTATTTGGGTATTGAACAATAACGCCAAAAATTATGTCGGAAAATTCTGTTGTATTTACATTCCCAATTTCAATCAAAATACCTAAAGGTTCGCATCTTGTTTTTAAAACATCAATAGTTTGAGGGAAAACTGTTTCTGAAACGAACAGGGTATGAGCTTCTTTATTTTTTCTTGAAGCATACATAAGTGCAACTGCTTCTCCGGCTGCAGTAGCTTCGTCTAAAAGTGAAGCATTTGCTAATTCGAATCCTGTTAAATCACAAATCATTGTTTGAAAATTCAACAACGACTCTAATCTACCTTGAGCTATTTCAGCTTGATAAGGAGTATATTGAGTATACCAACCTGGGTTTTCCAACATATTTCGTAATATAACCGGAGGAGTAATACAATCATAGTACCCCATACCAATATAAGTTTTAAAGAGTTTATTTTTCGAAGCAATTCCTTTTAATTCCGTTAAAAACTCCATTTCCGAAAGAGCGTCGGAAAGTTGTAAATCAGAATGTAAACGAATATGCGGAGGAACTGTCTCGTTTATTAGTTGATCTAAGTTAGAAACTCCAATAGTTTCAAGCATAGATTGTACTTCAGGTTCATCTGGTCCATTATGACGAGATTCAAATAAATCGGTGTAATGAAAATATCTTTCCATTGATTTCTAATAGAATAAAAGGTGGTTTGGAATCAAAAAATTGATTTCAGGAAAAAGGCTTATAAAAAAGTGAAACAAAAGAAGATTGTAAATAGTTGCTATTATTCCTTAAATGTAAGAGAGTCTTGAATATCTTCGTTTACCTTAACATAAATTACTTCTTCGTTAGGGCGAATCATTCCATATTGTTCACGTGCAATTTTTTCAATTTCTAAAGTATCGTAGGTCAAAATTTTAATATACCACCGTAGAGAATCCTCTACTCTTTTCGCGTTGATTATTTCTTGTTCAACGACCTCATTTTTTTGTTCAAGAATAAACCTTTGTAGTAGCCCATATTTATAGAATACAAAAAAGACAATAATAACACTAAATGCTAGAAACCCAGTTGTATATTTAAACCTGTTGATTATATAAAAGATTTTAGACTTTAGTTGCTCTGTTTTTTTTTGATGTGAGGGTATTAAGGTCATACAATATTGTTAAAACAAAACGTAAATAAAGGTTGATACGACTTTACAAGTCTACAAAAATACATATTGTTTTACAATTCTCTCAATTCTTCTTATGCTTGATATCAAGTTTATTCGCGAAAACATCGAAGAAGTTCGATTAAATATTAAAAGAAAAAACGAAAAAGTAACTATTGATCAATTCGAACAATTAGATGTAGAACGCCGTTCTATCATACAAGAAGTAGAATCACTCAAAGGTATTCGTAATACTGTTTCTCAAGAAATTGCAGTTCTTAAAAAAAACAATCAAGATGCCAAAGATTTAATAAATTCAATGAAAACTGTATCTGATACTATCAAAATTTTAGATGAAAAGTTAGATACTATAGAAAAAGAATTAGAGGCATTAGTATTGTATATTCCAAATATGCTCGATTCCTCAGTTCCTACTGGGTATACAACAGATGACAATATAGAAATCAGAAAAAATGGTGAATGTATAGAAAAAGGATTTAGAAAAGACCATCTCGAAATTGCAAAAGAACTCGCAATTTTAGATTTTGAGCGTGGTGCTAAAGTTTCTGGAAGTGGATTTGGATATTATATTGGGAAAGGTGCAACTTTAGAAAGAGCAATGTGGAATTTTTTCCTTGACACACACATTTCAGTGAACGGGTATAAAGAAATTTACACTCCATTTATTGTTAACGAAGATTCAATGAGAGCTACAGGTCAAATTCCTAAAATGGAAGAAGATATGTACCATTGTACCGAAGATAATCTGTATCTGATTCCAACAGCAGAAGTTCCAATCACAAATTTTTATAGAAGTGAAATACTTCAAGTTTCAGAATTACCAATAAAGTTTACTGGGTTTTCTGCCTGTTTTCGTAGAGAAGCCGGAAGTTATGGAAAAGACACAAGAGGTTTTTTGCGGGTTCATCAATTTAATAAAGTTGAATTAGTTCATTTTTCAAAACCTGAAGATTCGTATTCAGAATTAGAACAAATGGTCCAATCAGTAGAACAATTACTTATTGCTTTAAAATTACCGTATAGAGTAATATTATTATGTTCAGGAGATACCAGCTTTTCAAGCGCTAAAACCTACGACATTGAGGTTTGGTCACCATGTGAACAAAAATGGCTCGAAGTCTCTTCTTGTTCAAATTTCGTTGACTTTCAAGCTCGTAGAGCCAATATAAAGTATAAAGAAAGCCCAAATACGAAACCGTCGTATCTACATACTTTAAATGGTTCTGGTTTGGCTACTTCAAGAATTATGGTAGCCTTGTTAGAACATTATCAACAAGAAAATGGAACGATAAAAGTTCCTGATGTTCTTCAACCATATTGTCGTTTTGATACTATAGAAAAATAAATAGTCGCTCCTCTTATTATTGACTTGTCTTGCTATGCTTAAAGATAATAAGAATAATAAGCACTGTGGATATGTGGATAACATTTTTTCTGAAGGATTTTTGGGATGTTTTGAAACAACATCAATGTGTATGAAATGTGGATAAATATGTGGATAAGCCCCCATTTATCCACAAAACAGGGTTATCAACACATTGTTAACCAGTTTTACACAGTTTTTTCAACGATAAGGGACTTGTTTTCCCCATAAATCTAGACCTTATACACAGAGTAGAATGTAAAATTCTTGTTCCAGATTAACTGTTAAAACAAAAAAGAATCTCCAAATTACTTTTGGAAATCCTTTTTTTGTCGAGTTATCCACAGAACTACTGTTTTATGAATTGTACTATTTTAACAGAACTCGGCGTTGTTACTTTAACAAAATACAAGCCGTTTGCAAGTGAACGAACTGAAAATGTTGCTGAATTTGTGTTGTAGGTAAAGCCACCAAATACTTCGTTTTGTATTGAATGACCAGTAGAAGAAAGTAATTCAATAGAGAGTATTTGTTCTTGAGCAGACTTAATCGAGACATTAGTTTCTGCAGGGTTAGGAATTACAGAAAATGCCTGATTTAAGTTTAAATCGAGAACAGATACAGGGGGAGGTGTAAACATAAATGGATCTGACAAATCTGACAAACACCCGGCTTGGCTTTCCCATTGTGAGCGATATTCACCTGATACTGTTGGAGTTATAGTAGAAGATGTAAACTCTTGAGTAAGTGACCCATCAATATACCAATAATATCGTTTAGGCAATGTACCAGTTGAACGAAGTTGTGTTGTTCCAATAACTGTAACAACTGGTTTTGTAGGTTTAGAATCTACTTTAACATTCATTGTAAATGTTTGAATGCAACCATTACCGTTAATATTTACGGTATAAAGAGTGGTTGAAATAGGTTTTAAAGCAATTCTTTCCTTGTTTCTATCTGGAACGCCAATAGGAGCAGACCAAGTTACAGTTGCAGTTCCTTCGGGAATTGCATAGAGAAACAAAGAATCTCCAGCACAAATTGCTGTGTCTTTTAAAACAGAAGCTGTTACGCCTTGGTTTGCAGTAATGTATGCAGTTTTTGTTCCGACATTAGCACCAAAGGCATTCGTAACGGTCAATTTGACAGTATAATTACCTGGAGTTAGAAACGTATACGTTGGTTGAACTGTTGTTGCGTCGATTATTCCATCGTCATTAAAATCCCATTGATATGTTAATGGTGTGTTCTTGCTTAAATCTGTAAATTCAACGGTAAGTGGAGCACATCCAGAGGTTTTATCACCTCTAAAATCTGCAACTGGTAATTTTAATTGGCAACCGTCTGTAGGAATTTTTCTTAAAATCTCGAAAGTATCAGAAACACTACAAGATTTTCCGGCGCTTCTGGTTAAAACCCTTGTTCCACCACCTACATCAGAAGGAAAATTTAAAATTCGGAGATCAGTATTTGGAACAATACTCCAATTCATTACTTTTTTGTTATCATTTACGTGACCTAATTGATGAGCGTGTCCCATTTCGTGCGTAACTACTGATTGAAAATCAATTTTTCCACCATTAGTGGGGTTTGGTCCAAAATTCCATCCACCAGAAGGAGTATTGTCAAAGCGAAAATCTACTTCAGCTAAAAATACCACCGCTGTTTCTTGGCAAAAAGAATAGTATGACTGTGTAACGCCCAATACACCATTAGGTAATGGTTGTGTATCGTCGAACATTGCAATATTAATTCCATCACGTACAGCTACAGTTTGAGTGGTCGCATTTGGAGCAATTGTGAAGTTAATATTTGTTCCACAACGCCATGTTTCCATAGATCGTAAAAAACAAGTATAAGCTGCTGTATCGTTTTTAAAGGAAGTAGAAGGAGAATACGTTATGCCGCCTACTTTGTTACTTGACAAAATATGTAAAAGTTCAGCATTAAAAGTACCATTCTGATTAGTTTGAGCAGGAATTTCAGTTGTATTATAAATTATTTCAACGGGAATAGTAGACTGAACGGAGTTAATCGACACTGTGCCGGTTCCAGCTTTTGAAGGAACTCGAACAACAATTTGAGAAGGAGACCAACTTTTTATATTAGAAGGATGTACGTTTGCGAAATTCGAGCCTCCATTGTCTGGGTCGCGAAAGGCTAATGTGCCAGTAGTTCCAAAACCTGAGCCAAGTATTCGTAACTCATCGCCAGTTCCAGCAGTAATGGAAGAAGGTTCAAAAGAATTTACATTCACACCTGACATTTGTGAAACTTCTTTTTTAGAAACAGCCTTCAATTCGAAATTCATTCTATCTTGATATTGCTGTTTAGTTTTGTTAACAATTGGAGTATACAATTGAGTTTTTACATTCGATAAAAGAGCAAAAGGTGCAGACGCAGTTCCATTTACTTGGTCGTACTGATAGAAACCGTGAGGACTTCCAAAAGAAACGAGCATATCCTTATCCATTTTATCTGGAGTAAGGAAAAACATTCCAATATCATTTGTCAATACAGAAATATTTGGTTCAGTAACATGAATTTCATCTCCAACCTTTCCACCTTCAGAAATAAAAGAGACCTTCTCGAGGTTCGGTCCTTTAAAGGATTTATAAACAAGAATAGTATTTTTAGTTACTATGCGTCTTGGGTTTTCAACCCAAAACGACTCTTTGCTTATAATTTTACCTTCTATAATTATAGAAGATTCTATTATTTTAGTCTCAAGCGATAACGGTTGTAATAGACATTGAGCGTTAGCATCTTTTGTAAAGAAACCAACTACAATTGACAATATAAATAAGTAACGATAGTTTCTCATAAGTGGTTACTCTTCTTAGATGGTGATACAGACTTGTTTGTAATGACGTAAAATACGACATTTTTTATTTATACACTATATTTTTTCTCAATATTTTTTTGAACCAACCAATGATACCATCTATATATAACCCATCAAATACAACAACCATTGGAATTCTTGGTGGGGGTCAATTAGCAAAAATGTTAGGTCTAGAAGCTTTAAAAATGGGAATGAACATAGCTACTATAGAAAATGGTAAACATTCACCGGCAGGTGTTTTTGCTCAATATGAATTCTCAAATGGTTGGTCAACAAAAGAAGAAATAGATTCTTTTGTAAAAGTTTGTGATGTTGTAACATTAGAGAATGAATTTATAGACCCTGCTATATTATATAGTATAGCAGAAAAAAGATTGATATTCCCACGACCAGAAACTATTGAAAAAATTCAAGATAAATATATTCAAAAGCAAACAATTTCTGCTGCAGAAATTAAAACACCAATATTTGATAAAATTGATTCAATTGAAGAAGCCATTCAGTTTGGTAAAAAAAATGGTTACCCATTTTTGCTGAAAACGAGAACCTTAGGGTACGATGGATATGGAAATAGGACAATTAGAAATATTTCAGATATAGAAAATGCTTGGAAAGCATTTGTAGAAACTGAAGAACCAAGGGCTTTATTGGCAGAACGATTTATCAATTTCGAAAAAGAACTTGCAGTAATGGTTGCTCGAAATAAACGGGGAGAAACTGCTGTTTATCCTTGTGTTGAAACAATTCAAGAAAATCATATTTGTGTTGCAGTTATTGCCCCAGCAAGAATTTCAACAGAACTTCAAGAAAGAGCCAAGGAAATCGCTAAAAAATGTGTTGAAAGTATCGATGGTGTCGGTATATTCGGAATTGAAATGTTTCTTTGTTCCGATGATACTATTTTATTTAATGAAATTGCACCACGCCCCCATAATTCAGGTCATTATACAATTGAGGCTTGTTACACTTCGCAATTTGAAAATACGTTACGGGCAATTTTAAATCTACCGTTAGGTTCACCAGAATTACGTTGTGGTGGAGCAGCAATGGTGAATATATTGGCTACTCGAAATGGTAGTGGGTTACCAGATAGTGTTGTAGAGTTATTGAAAGAACAAAATGTTACTTTGCACTTTTATGGAAAGAAAGATTCCCGAAAAGGTAGAAAAATGGGACACTTAACGGTAGTTGCCCCAACAAATACAGATGCTTTCGAAATTGCGAAAAAAGCATTTAATAAACTAATATGGTAAAAGAATTATTTTCTAAGAGTTTATACGTATTTTTAAAGAAGACACTCAAAATATATCAATAATAACAAGGTAAATTCGTAACTTACACGAATACCAAAACAATTTAAAAGTACTATGCAAATATTATCTTACCTCTTCTTCTTTCTTGTTTCAACTGCTGTTTTTTCACAACAGCTTTATTACACGAAAGCAAAACAATTTCAATCAACAGATTTTGTTACAAAGTCAAAAAATAGAATTGACCATAGTGGAAATAAATATATTGCAGGAATTTTTTCTGGAGTTACAGATTTTTCTTTACTATCAAATTCAGTAAATACTACTGCCGTTCATCAAGAATTATTTGTAGTAAAATATAATTCTGCTGATTCTTTACTTTGGGTGAAACAAATCAAAGATCTTAACAATTATGGAGAAGTTGGTTTACATGTTATAGATTTAGAAATTTCTTCTTCAGGAAGTGTCTACCTTGCGTATGAAAGAGCCTATTCTCCAATTGAACCACAAAATGTTCTGAAAGACTCAATTGGGTATACTGTGGACAATTCTCACAATGTTTTAAAATTAGACCAAAGTGGAAATACCATATTTAATATAGAATTTGAACAGTATAATGAGAATACAATTCTAAATTTAAAAGATATTTCTTTAGCACCAAACGATGAACTGTTCGTTACTTCTTTGGTTAGTAATACTGTAGAATTAAATCCATTAGGTTCACCCCAACAATATACTCCGTATTCTTCTTCTGATATAGTCATTGCTAAGTATAATTCCAATGGTGTATTTATTCGTTCAAGAAGCATAATTGATACCGTCAATTCAAACATAATGAATGTTAATGCTGCTTCTGATAACGATGGAAATCTTTATCTTTCTGCAATTATGCGAGGTGTTGCTGCTTTTACTCAAGATAGTGCTTCTAAAAATATTAAAGTTGTTGGTGGAGATAGAACTTCTGGGTTTTTAGCAAAATATAATCAAGCCTTGTCGCTACAGTTTTCTAAAGTTATTGACCCTTCAAACATAGAAGAATTTGCAGATATTAGAGCGATTTCTGTTCAAAAAGCTACAGGTAATCCTTTGTTTGCAATTACTGGAAACTTACAATCAAGTACTGACTTTGATCCAAGTGCTAATACGGACATATTGTCTCCTTATCTTCAATCAACTACATCATATATCGCTTGGTACTCAAAAAGTACGGGTAATTTTGTTCGTAGTTTTCGTTTAGGTTCTCCAAATACCAATACTGTGTTCCATAATTTTGATTTTATTCCAAATGGTGACTTAATTGTTGCTGGTCAAACAAATGATACAATCTTAGATTTAGATCCAACTGATAGTGTGTACATACTTCAAAATGTTGAAAAAACGAATGAATTTTTTATAGCAACGTATAACTCCTCTAATAAAAGAGCTATACAAGGTAGACCAATTGTTTATGGTTATGCAGAAAGTTCTTTCTTCAATAGTATTGCTGGAACAAATTCTAGAGTAGAGTTTTTAGCCTTTTCAGACGAATTTTCAGGTTATGTATTAAAGGAACAATTATCAGGACAACCATACACACTTCTTCAAAATAGTAATTCCAATCTATTCGCTTCATATTTAAGTATTTTGCCAGTAAATGCCGTTACAAATTCTTCATCAAACATTCAAAGAGTATCTGCAAATGTTTCAGGTTCTATTAATAATGGTGAAAAAGATACTATTCTGCATCGTGGATTCGCATTTTCATTTACAAATAATGCACCTTTAATTTCCAATTCTGATACAGTAAGAGTAAGTGGAAGTTACGGATCATATACTAAAACACTCCAAAATCTTACTCCTAAAAGAACATATTATTTCAGATCTTTTGTCGTAACGCCTTCTAAGGTAGTTTACGGAGTTATAGATACATTTACTACTAAGTTTACAGTTGATACTGTTAAAACTTTATCTGGTATTATTAATCAACCTCCTACATCTATATCGTTAGAATGGAATTTCGAACAAGAAAAATTGATTACTCGTAAATTTTATATATACAGAGCAAGTGATTCTACAACTCTATTTTCTAACTTTGCACTTGTAGATTCAGTTTCCAGAGACACAACTGATATTTTGCAAAAGTTTACTACTTCGACACTTATTGGTGGAAATAGGTATACTTTTTTTGTAATTGCAAAAGCAGATACATTTGGACCAAGTTCTCCGTTTTACTTTGCATCCTTACCTGCTGTTCCAAAGTTGTTTACAGCAACGAAAGTATTAGATACAGTAAAAGGGATATCAATATCATTCCAATTAGAAAATTCTGATTCTGCCACACAACGTTGTATTGTTTATGTAATAAAAGGAACTTCTGCAGATTCTGCTCAAATGATTCCAATTGATACCATTGTCCGTTTGAATAAACAAATCTTATTTACCAAACAGTATAGAACTCTTTTTGGAAAAAGAATTTTTGACGGCACATATACATTTAGAGTTAGAACACTTTCTAAAAATGTGTTAAGTTCTCCTACTGCTTTTCAAACAGTAGTATTCGAACCAGACTCACTTAAAATCACTTCAGTTCCTCCTGACTCAGCTTGTATTTCAAGAGTATATCAACATAAAATACTTACAAGTTACACTGGAATAGGTGCTTTAACTTATTCGCTGTTAGGTGGTCCCAACGGTATGAGTATTGACCCTGTTCTTGGTACTATTCTTTGGACACCAAATCCTACAGCCGCAGCCGTTTCAAATGTAAGTGTTGTTGTACGTTCAGAATATAACCCATCAGTAGAAGCTAACCTTACATATACTGTTCGAAAAGTAGATTGTACTTCTCCACCAGAGTATAATGTAGCGTGTGGACTTTTAAAAGTAAATGTTGTAAACTCTCTTGGTGGTCTTAGTACTATTACTGCATTAAAAGTTGACGAGAATATTCAACCTGATGAAAATATTACTTTTACAAAATCAGGTACTGACACCATAAATTTACTATTGCCCAAAGGGTTATACCAAGTTTCCTTGCTTCAAGAAAATGGAGTTGAACATTGGTATAATGCTGAATTTGCATTCCAAAGCCCAGATATAAACATTGTTTGTAATGATAGTGTCGCTATTAATTTTATATATACTGCTTTAGATACCACTCCTATTCAGTTTATAGGTGTAATCCGCAGTACTTTGAATAACGACCCAATTAAAGGAACTGTCCGATTCATGCCAACAACAGGAATTGGTCAAACATTAGATATTGAAACAGACATAGCAGGAGTGTTTACTGCAAACGTACCAAGATTAGGTGTTTACTCTGTTCAAGCAACTGCAATCGGCTTTTTACCTACATTTTTAGATAGTTCATCAAATCCATTATCGGGTAGATTAGTTGGTCCATTTTCAGACAATAGTTCTGGAAATATCATTACAATGAAGCCTATTCCTGCTCCAGCAGTTTCTGTTAGAGGAATATTGCTTGATGAAAACGGCAACCCACAACCGGGTATTGTCGCTGCATACAGATCACCTACTGGTGGAATAGCCGCTGGAAGAAGACAACATATTCAGTTTGCTACAGTAGTAGGAACCGATGGTCATTGGACCTTAGATAATTTAGAATTGGGTGAATATACTATAGTTGCAATTCCTACAACTGGTTTTGCATATTCCAAAACACATGTTGGTGGATTTTACTCTAAAACAGACGATTTGTTAGTGCAAACTTGGGAAGAAGCTACTGTTGTACCTGTATATTTTAGTGGCGTTGATTTACCTTCAGCAATTCGTTTTCCACTTAGAACGGCCCGACCAGGTGTAGCATCTTTCTTTGGATTACTTTCTAGAGTAGTTGGATTAAAAGCAGGTGAAACACCACTTTCCACAATTACCGATCCTGGAGTTATTATAATGTTAAGCGATCAGCAAAACAAACCTGCTGGTTTTGGAATTTCTAACAATCAAGGATTAGTTGGAATTACGGGACTTTCTGGTGGAACCTATAATGGCACTGCTTCAATACCCGGGTTAAACTCCATTGACTTTATAGTAGAAATTGATCCTAAAAAGAAGTCGGATACTATTATCATTTCATTAACAGAAACTGAATCCGATCCTCCAACTTCTGTTGTAGACAATATATCAAATACTTTTTCAGTTTCACCGAATCCAGTTCGTTCTGCAATGACTATTACTTTTGAAAATAATTCAGTTTCGATAGTACAGATTATGGACCTTTCAGGGAAAAGTATCGCTTCAATACCAATATTTTCTCCGCAAACAAAGTACTTAGAAGTTTCAACTTCTAACATTCCTAATGGAGCATATTATGTCGTTACAACGTCAAAATATGGAACAGATTCAAAATTGGTTATTATTCAAAAGTAACAATTGGTACATTAGATTTTATAATTGGAAGGTTGTTCAAACGAGCAACCTTCCTTTTTTTATACGCCTTGATATGAGTCAATATCTATTACTATTTTAACGGTAGAAGTTCCTTTGTGAGTTCGGAATTCATTTAAGGAAGAAGTAAGCGATGAACGGAAGTACCAACCAGATGGATCTAATGGTTTAGAATTTTTTACTACTATAATACTCCGAAACATCCCTTTTAACTTAGGAACAGTAGGAATAGTTGGACCTAATATTTCAAAAAATTCGTTTGGTTTCTTTCTTAGTATCTGTACAAACAATTGAGAATAATTTTTTACATCTATTTCATTAGTATGAGAAAATTCTATCCGAATAAATCTACAAAATGGAGGATAATTGCTCATCCGCCGAATTTCTAACTCGTTTTGTAAAAATGAATCGGAACTATGAGAAACCAACGCAGAAATAGCAGGGTGGTGTGGTGAAAAAGTCTGAACAATGACTTCACCTGGTTTTGAATGGTGTCTGCCCGACCGCCCTGCAACTTGAGTCAGTAATTGATAGGTACGTTCTGTTGCTCTAAAATCGGGATGGAACATAGATAAATCTGCATTAATTACCCCAACTAAGGTTACTCGTTCTATGTCTATGCCTTTTGCTACCATTTGAGTACCAAGTAGAATATCAGTTTTTCCAGAACTAAATTCATACAGCAACCTTCTTAGAGAACCCTTTCGAGAAGTTGTATCGATATCCATTCGTGAAATTTGTGCATTGTATTTTTTGGGTAAAAGTTCCAAAAGCATTTCAGCAATTTTTTCAGTTCCAGCCCCTAATTCTATTAATTCTTCCGATTCACATTCCGAACAGCGTGAAACCGCTTTTTTAGTGTATCCACAGTAGTGGCAACGCAATGAATTTGTAAATTTATGATAGGTTAATGGTATTGTACAGTGAATGCAATGGTGAACATTTCCACAAGAACGACATTGTATAATTGGAGAATACCCTCTTCTATTTTGAAAAAGAATGACGCCTTCTTTTTTTTCTAATCTGTCAATAATTGCTGCAATAAGTGATTCTGAAAATAAGCCTTGAACCTTTTTTAATCGGTATTGCTCGGTCATATTTATAATTTCAATAGATGGCAAATACGCTCCATCAGCTCTGTTCTTTAAAGTTAGGAGCGAATATTTACCGTATACAGCATTTGCATAACTTTCTAACGAAGGAGTAGCAGAACCCAAAACAACAACGGCGTTTTCTAACTTACCTCGAAAAATTGCTGCATCTCGTGCATTATACCTTGGTGCTGGAGATTCCTGCTTGTACGTAGGTTCGTGTTCTTCGTCTACTATTATAAGACCAATGTTTTCTAATGGAGCAAATAGTGCCGACCGAACTCCAAGCACAATTGGTTTTTTGTTATTCCGTATTTGACGAAACGAATCGTAGCGTTCACCTTCTGACATTTTACTATGCAATAATGCAATTTTTCCCGGGAAAGCTGTGGTGAACCGATCTAATAACTGCGGAGTCAAAGAAATTTCAGGAACTAAAATAAGTACTGTTTTGCCAAGTTGTAAAGCTGTACGAATTGATTTAAAATAGACCAATGTTTTACCGCTACCAGTAATACCGTGAAGTAGAATATTCTTTGGTTTGTTTTCTTCAATTGCAGCTATTATATTGTTGGTTGCAAGTTCTTGTTCATCAGTTAATAACAGTAACTCTTCTTTGTGTTTGTGTAAACTATATTCGTCTAATTTGTTTTCTAAAGCTCTGTTAATTTCAAGTTCAAAAACTGTTACAAAACCCTTTTTTTCCAAAGATTCAACAACTGAATTTGTCAACGAAAGTTCATTTAATAAAGTAGAAAGTAACACAATTCCCGTTGGTGTGTTATTATGTAAAAGGAGTAAGTGCGAAAAAACTAATGATTGTTTTGAAGACGCTTTATCTAATTGATGCGAAATAGACTCGATATTGAATTCTTTAGATATAACTTTATCGGAAAGTCTTACTGCCTTTTTGGTTTTCGGCGAAATATCTTCATCAATTGCTTGGTTACAAGTTATGAATTGATTTCGTTCGAGTGCTTCTAATTGATATTGAATTGTAGTTCCAAACTTCTTTTGAAGTTGATGTACAGTTAAAATCTTCGAAGTAGATTCAGAAATATATTCTAATAACTCAAAACGTTTCGGTGCAGTTTTAGAAAGGTGTACTAACACTTCATTTGTTACAATATCTGTTAGTGAAACAGACACATAACTTTCTGGAGACATTCCTTGAGGAAGAGCAGCTTTTAAGACTTCTCCCCAAGAACAAAAATAATATTCTGAAATCCATTTCGTAAGTTGTAATAAGGTACTTTGAAAAATTGGATATTCATCTAATACTTCGAGTATTTCTTTCAATTGCAAAGGTTCTTTGGGAATGGACGTTTCTACTACGACAATTCCTGTTACAATTCTACTTCCAAAGGGAACTAAGACCCTACAACCTACAAGTGACTCTAATTCAGTTTTTTTTGAATAGAGATAACTATATAATTGGTTAGATGGTGTAGGAATTGCAACTTGAAATAATTTATTCATAAGAACAAGATACTATTTTTTCTATTTATTGCTGTTATAGCAACCGCAAAAGATTTAAACAATGCAACATATACAACTACAAATTCAAGATTTCATTGCAACGGTTACTCTAAATAGACCCGATAAGCGAAACGCTCTCAACAACGAAATAGTCGGTGAATTGATTGAAACCTTTACGAATATTTCTACCAATGACGACGTTCGTGTAGTTATTCTTCAAGGAAATGGATCTGCTTTTTGTGCGGGTGCAGATTTAGAATATCTTCAAAGAATTTCCCAATTAGATGTATTAGAAAACATTGAGGACTCAAAACAATTAGAACAAGCGTTTTCAGCAATTTATCAATGTCCAAAACCTGTTATTGCCAAAGTTCACGGAGCTGCGATCGCTGGTGGTTGCGGACTTGCTACTGTGTGCGATATAGTAGTTGCTTCAAAAGAAAAAGCAAAATTTGGATATTCAGAAGTAAAAATTGGATTTATT
>JBDNFX010000019.1:0-7732 GCA_041689575.1 Kapaibacterium sp. (SeqCode) | reverse complement strand
TGAGTTGACTGAACTAAAAAAAACCCTTTTATGCAAAAAGTAATATGAAGTTTCAACCACTTACTGAATCTTTACTTCAAACGTATCAGCAAATCGAACCTCAAATAAAGTCCAGATTACAATCATTTAAAAATTTCACTGAAGATCAATATTTCTATGAGCTATGTTTTTGTCTGTGTACGCCTTTTACCAAAGCAAAAAATGCAGTCCTTGTTCAAGAACAATTGATGAAAAATAACTTTAAGGAAAATGATATTGATGTAACTTCTATTTTAAGAATGCCTGATCATTACATTCGGTTTCATAACAAAAAAAGTGAATTTCTCTATGAATTGAAAATGGGATATTCTTCTATTGAGCAAACTATTATCCTAACAAAAGATTCATTTGAACTTCGAAATTACTTACGTAAAAATGTAAAAGGATTGAGTTTTAAAGAGTCTTCGCACTTTTTGAGAAACATTGGGAGAACAGGATTAGCTATAATTGATAGACATACCTTTAAAAATCTTTGTAATCTTAAAGTCGTAAACACAACTACTCCATACCCAACTTCAAAACAATCGTATCTCGAAATTGAAAAGGCATGGATAGAATATTCTGAGTTTGTAGGGATTTCTTTGGAGGAATTAGATTTTCTCTTTTTTTATAATCAAACAAAATCTATCTTAAAGTAAATAATAAAGAGTAATTACATACGAATATAGTAGAATACAATTCAATTTGTTTCACAAAAAATAGGATTTACACAATGATAAGAATTATGATCTTCCTTCTGTTTATACCCATAATTTCCTTCGCTCAGTCTCCGTTTATGGTAGAAAAAGGAAATACGTTAGTCTATGATGTCATAGAAGACTCTAAACAACAAACGCTTTCACTTCTAATGTAAGAACTAACTCCAACAGTTACGTTACGGTTTATAAAAAACAAAAAAGATGATCAGATAAAGCTTTCTGATTCAATTCGTCTACTTTTGAAACTTCCAAAAAAGTTTGGAAACATCGAAGATCCTTCAGTATTGTATTTACCAAAAGAAACTGCTTTTTCAATTAATGATTCTACAATTATATCATTAAATGCTTTTGGGAAAGATGTAAACTTTGCAACAATATTTAAAGGGAAAATTCACATTCCCGTTCGTAAGGCTATCGTGAAAATACCATATACCGTTTTGTGTCATATTGTAGTTTTTAGCGAATTTGAACAAAAGTATGTTCATACATTTTGGTATCATGAAGAACCTAAAATCCCAGTTATGATTGCATATACTTCCGATAAAAGAATTGTCCGCTTACGAGAAGTATATTAGATTTTTAAATGAAACATATTCTTTTTAATCAATGGTTTGAATATTCTGAAGAAGTATTAACCCAAGAAATAGTTAACTTCATTTGTTCTAAAATTGAATCTAATTCACTTGGGAATCTTACAATTATTGTTCCTACTTCTCGGTTAAAAGACTACATCACTGAAACTATATCGAAAAGAGCAAAATCTACAACCTCGAGTTTGCTTCTTGGTTTGAGAATGTATTCATTTTCTGAATTTGTTACATTACTTTACCAAAATGTCTTCTTTGATAGTAAACGAACTATTTTATCTTCAGGTATACAAACAAGTCTTTTTGAAAAAGCCTGTGAAATTGCTGACCTCCAATATTATACAAATAAAGAGTTGTTAAAAACTGGATATATTGAAGATTTGTCAAAATTGATATTTGGTCTAAAAGAAGACGGAATTACTATCGATGTTTTAGAAAAAGACTGCCATTCACAATTTATTGAAGGACAATCGACCTCTGCAATTGGTAAATATCGATTTCAAGACATAATTCAAATATATAGTCAATATGAGCAACTACTTGCAGAAACTTTTCTCGATTCAGTTGATGTACTAAATTATTGTACTTTTTCAATAGATCAAAGTAAAGATTTTCGCTCAGTTTCAAATGAAACCAGAGAAAATATTTTAGAAAATAAAGAATTAAATTTAGACATAATTTCTGTAATTCTTACAACAACATTACAGTCAATCCCACAATTGTTTTTCTATGGATTTTACCATTTTAAAATACCTGAACGGCAATTTATCACTGCACTTTCATCGCAAAAAATTGGAATTAGTATTTGGTTTGATACATTCCCTGTGAACGATGAGATTTTTTTGTTACCTGAATCTCAAATTGATTATTTTACAAAAAATGGATTTACTGTTTTACAAAATGATTCCTGTTTAGAATTAGATTCATTTATTGCAAGAAACTTAGGTAGTTTTAATAGAAAAATACTCCCTAAAGCTACGTTGAAAAATGAATTACAATTAGTGCAAGCAAATGACAGAAAAGAAGAAGTAGAATATGTTTTGCATCAGATTAAAAAACTAACATTAGAACAAAATGTTCCTAAAGAAGATATTTGCATTGTTTCAAAAGATATTGAAGCATATTCAGAATTGTTACGAGAAGAAAGTTTTAATTCAGAAATTTTGTTAAATATTTCAGATCGCTTTTCTGTTGTGAGTTCCTCGGTAGTTGTTGCATTGTTTTCATTACTTGATATTATTATTCATGGATATAGGAAAAGAGATATTCACCGTGCATTTGGAAATCCATATTTAACATTCGCTGAAAAAAATCAAAGTGAAAGTACTATTAATGGAGATAACTTTTTCACATTGCTGAAGAGATCCGATTTGATGGCGGATTTGAAAATAGAGGTTTAAAAGGTTGGTTCCAAAAACTTGAATCTGAAATTCAATATTATCAAAAAAGGCTTGAGGATTCTCTACTAATAGATCAAACGTCTACCTTTGAATTAGAAACTTTACAAAGGAAACTTAAAGGTAGAAAAAAAGCATTTGACGACCTACATTTCTTAGCTTCTTTGCTTCCTAAATCTGATATTTTAATGACAACGAAAGAGTTTACAAAGAGCATTATTTCATTAATAGAAATGTTCCAAATTGTTGAAAATATTAAAATATTCTATTCTGAAATTGATAATCGAAAATATTTAAACGAATTTGAAAGAAATCTTTTTGTTCTTGAAGCAGAAAAAGATGCTCGTTCATTGCAAGCGGTGTTGTCAATTCTTGCTGAAAATGAATTAGTATACAAGTACTTGTATACTCAAAAAAGTGAAGAAAACAAGAAATTTTCAGAACATGTTAAGAGATTTCGCTATTCATTACTTTCCGAAAAATATCAAATACGAGAACAAAGAAAAAGTAACATTTTAGTGACCTCAATTGAACAAATCCGATGTATCCCATATAAATACATCTTTGTATTGGGTATGAACCAAGGTGTATTCCCAATGCATTATCAATCAGAAAAAGTATTAGGGTTACAATTAGAACAAACAGAACATTTATTCTTAGTTCAAGAATTATATTTATTTTGGATGATGCTTAATAGAGTTCTTTCTAAAGAAACTATTCAACTTTCGTTAATTTACGCTACTTCTTCTATAGATGAAATGTTATTACCATCCTCTTTCATTTCAGATTTAAAAGCAGTTTTGGATTGTACAGAAATTACAGTTGATAATACGAAACAAAACATATTTACGAAAGAACAATTATTAGGAGTTTCTGGAAAAAACACAGTGTTACCGGTAAATTTACAATCTACATTTGAATCCCTTTTCTTTAGTGATATACGTTCCAATTTTGAAAACGAAAATGAAAACGAACAATATGAGTTGTCGCTATTCGAGAAGCAGTTAACTGACGAAACTAAAGCTGAAATTTCTTCAATACGTACAAAAGCATTTTCTTCGTCAAAATTAGAATTATATACTGTTTGCCCTTATAAATATATGGTCAACGACATAATGCAAATTAAGGAAAAACAAGAAGTAGATGAATTTCTTTCTTCTTTAAATAAAGGAACTATATTTCACACAATTGTCGATCAATTCTTTAAATCACTAATTTTAAATTCGCCTTCGGTAGATAAAAATGGTTTATCGTATGTACAATTACAACTCCATAAAAATGAACAGTATAGAGAGTTATTATTATCAATTGGTGAAAAAGTAATTGATGATTATGCGATTGAACATCCCTACTTCTCATTTAGTAAGGAGTATTTCCTTGGTTCAGTAAATGAAAATAATGAAAAATTGATGGGGCTTCTTGAAATCTGGTTACAATCCGAATTAGAAAGAGTAGAAGAGGGCTGGAATTTTTATCCTTACTTTTTTGAATTGGAATTTGGTCCTCTCCAAAAACAAAGGAATGGCGAAGATTTAGTTGCAAATACTTCAATTGTTAATATTTCGGATCAAACTTCAATTAAAGGAAAGATTGATAGAATTGAAATGAAACTTTTAGAAGATGGATCGTATCAAGGAATTATTGCTGATTACAAACTTAGTAGTTCAACATTAACAAAACTAAAAGATATTCAAGACGGTAAAAAATTTCAATTGCCATTATATGCTCGGGCATTTGAAATATATTTTAAAAACACCTATAATTTAATTTGTACTGTTAAAGGTGGGGTGTATTATGCTTTTTCAGCACCTAAAAGCTCAAATTCTCAACATTCTTTAGTTCGTGAATTTTGTTTTATAGAATCAGGAATCATCGATATTGATAAACCAAAAAATGTAATTGACTCAGTTGAAAATTTGTTAGATTTTGTAGTAGAAAATGTAGAAATTACCGTAAATGCAATTGCAGAATCTCACTTTGAAATTACCCCCAGTAAACAAAGTTGCAAGTATTGTTCTTATTCTAGAATCTGCAGATATAAAGACAAGTTGTAAAATTAGATTAATTTTAGTTTACTCACTTATTCAGATTCCAAATAAACGGCAACCACTAAAATGTCGTCAATAATTCGAGAATACTTCATTAATACTAGAAATTCTTCTTCTAATTCTATTTTCTGATCATTCAAAGATAATCGAGAAAGTTCTAACAATTTACGCTTTATGTTCCTTTGAACAGGAGTTAAAACTACTTCATTATATTGGTTCGAAAAACCATCAGTTGTTAAAAACAACAATAGGGGATTGTCTCGTAAAACAATGTGATCAGTAAATGTTCTTTGTTTATAGTCGGGTATTCCACCAATAGAAAATTGATTACCCTTCAAAACATCAATTTGAATTGGTTTTGAATCAACAGAATAATTTTGGATAACATACAACGGAAGTTTAGCACCAGAAAATATACATTTATCTTCTTCAATTCGTACCAAAGTAATCTCAAATCCAAAATAGAGCTTTTTTTCAAAGTTTGAAAGCAAGGTCATACGTAACAAAGAATGAAACTTTGAAAGTATCATTGACGGCTGTAATGTGGGGTCTTCATAAACTATGGAAGTGAGAAGTGAAACTCCAAGGACGGAAAGTAATGTAGCTGAGTACCCTGTAGTAGAACATTCAGCAACAGCAACATATTTTACTGTTGACCCTGGAACCGAGTATACCCAATGAAAATCTTTTTTTGCTCCAGTAGGATCGAAAATTTTATTAAAAACATAGGATTCATTAAAACAACTTTTCAAGTTTTCATGGTTAGGTAGAATTGAATTTTGTAAAGAAACTGCTTCTACATACTGTATTTGTAGTTGAGAAGAAGTGTTTTGTTCTGCTACTTTCGATTTTAACAACTGCTCATTAATAGATTTCAATTCTAAATTAAGTATTGAAAATTCTTCGTTTTTCGTTTCTAATTTCCGTTTATGATTGTGTAAGAGATCCGTATTTTTTTGCATCTTTGAAAGTGTAGCAACTAATTCTTTTTCCGCTCTTTTACGTTCATTAATGTTTTCAAGCATATGAATGAACACCATACTATCATAATTTGGAATGTAACTTATCGAAGTCGTTCTACGAAGCCAGATCAGTTTTCTTTCAGTTAAATGATATTGTTCTTCAACACTATTTTTAGAATTTGGGTTTTCTTTCAATTTTGAAGCATGTAACTCAATATCTAATTTATACTCTTGTGAAAGTAAATTCGTAAAATTGGTATTGATTAATTCATCAGTACGAAGACTAAAGATGTTTAGAAATTCCCTATTTGTAGAAAGAATCTCATTGTCTAAATTTGTAATGCAAATAGCTAACGGAGCTTGATCGAACAAATGTATAAAAACATTGTTTTCATACGTTGTATCTGTATTAGTATCTAAGGATTCATGAATTTGTAATTTTGAATGATTAGTAGTTGAAAGTGAAAGATTCGCTTTTTCAACAACTATAAGTAGATCTGTTAACTCATTCAAATTATTCTGTTTACTCTGTCTATCTTTTTCACTAAACTGTTGAGAAATCTGAAGTTCTTTTTCATATTCTTCCCAATTATGCAGTGCTAAATGTAATTCTGCTTTTACGCTATGTAACAAAGAATGGAAATCAAACAAAGTAGAATTCTCTATAATTTTCGCTGCTTTGTCTAAATTTGATATTGCTTTTGCATAAATTGTCTTTTTAACATTTATAGATGCAATTTTCACTAATGATTTGAAAAGTAAAGAGCGTAAACCAACTATAGCACTTACAGTTAAGGCTTTTTGAAAGTATTCATACGCTAAATCGTAGTTGCTTTTTGAAATGTAAATTTCACCAATTTGAAAATAACAATTTGATTCTATTCTTTTTGAATTGGAAAGTATTGAATATTCTATAGAATTATGTAAAAATTCTTCTGACTTTATAAAATTGCCAATCCTGAAAAATACTACTCCCAATTCAAAATACACATTAGCAATTCCTTCATCATCGTCTAAATCCTTTTTGGACTGAAGTGCTTTTTCAAGATATTGAATTGAAATTTGAAATTGAGAAAGATTTTTATGGACTAACCCAATAGAGGTTAAAATTGTTGAAGTTATGAATTTTTTGTGTAAACGTGAGGCAATCTCGAATGCTTGTTCAAAATAATCCAATGCTTTAGAGTTCAAAGAACAATCGACATAATTTTTCCCTAATTCTAAATAAATGTTTGCAAGTTCTTCTATTGCATTTTCTTCAATACAAACTTCTTTTGCTTTTAATAACAATTCAACTGAAAGTGAGAATATCTTCTGCTTATTGAGAACTTTTGCATAAACAACATAAAAAGGAACTACATTTAATGAATGTAAATATTTTGTTGCAAAAGGATGAGCTTCAGAAAAATATTGGTATGCTTTATCGTATTCAAATAAAGTTTTATACAGATAACCGAAACTTGCATTGAGAAAAAAACGATCTTCTTCCGATTCATTCATTGAAATTAAAGAATAATAATGTTCACACTCCTTCAGTAAAGGAGGAATATGTAACAACACATTTTCTTCAAGTGATTTCAGATATAAATTTTGAATTTCCATTTATTTATTGGTACTACTTAATTCTTTATAAAAAATCTTTTAGTATAGAAATATCACAAAATTAAATTAAACTATCTACGAAATACATATCCATATCTCCAATGTTCTTTGCTTCATGTTTTCCTCTATAAGTACAAAGGAAAGTATCTTTAACTTGTTCGTACATTGAACCAGAAATATTGATTTTATTCGGTTCAGATAACGATTCTAATCGTGATGCTATATTAACGGATTCGCCCCAAATATCAAATGAAGGTCTTTTTGTTCCAATCACTCCGCCAATAACAGGACCAGAATGAATACCAAATCTAACTTGTAAATTAAAATCTACATTTTTTAATTTATAGTTTTTCATATATTCACAAATTTCTAAAGCTAATTGAATACTCGAAATGTGAT
>JBDNFX010000018.1:0-2284 GCA_041689575.1 Kapaibacterium sp. (SeqCode) | reverse complement strand
TGAAAATAGTAATATTATAACTATCCCACATTTAGAAAAACTTTTTGATGTTGTCGTTGGATTATCTGACCATACTTTAGGCATTGGCACTTCCGTTGGTGCTGTAGCACTCGGTGCAAGCGTTATTGAAAAACACTTTACCGACGACAGAACTTTAGGAGGAGTTGATTCTGCGTTTTCATTAGAACCAAATGAATTATCTTCCTTGGTCAGAGAAGCAAAACAAGCATTTTATTCGTTAGGGACTATTCAATATGGAGTTCAAGAGATTGAAAAACAAAGTTTTAAGTACAAACGGTCAATATACTGTATAGTTGATTTGAATAATGGTGATGTTATATCGGAAAATAACATAAAAGTTTTACGTCCCGGATTAGGTTTAGAACCTAAATTTTACGATATTGTTATTGGAAAAAAAGTGAACCAAGATATTCCAAAAGGTACTCCACTTCAATGGAATCATTTTTTATTGAGCAATGAATCCGACTGAAATACAAGAACTGCTTAAAACTTCAAGAACCTTACGACTTTCTTTACAATCAAAGATAGCACTTCCCATTTTGTTTAAAGCAATAAAATCGGGCGTTAAATCTATTCCTATTGTCTTAGAATTTGTAAAAGTCTGTACTCTGTTAAATCAAAAAAACCAGTTACAATTACTGTACAAGAATTTAGGTAAAGCATTCTTGCAAAAACATTTGAATATTGGTTTTTTAACAAAAATCAGCATATTACTCGAACTACCTGAGTTAACTGATTCTATAGTCGTTCCATTCCAAGGTTGGACTTCAATTTATCATCACACCTCAACAGAAATCAAAGAAAATTCAATACTAAAAGATCTGAAAATTAGCACTGATTATCAAGGATGTGCATTTTTTGATTTGTATGCCGATTGTCCTTCTTGTTCTAAACAACATTTAAAACGATTGAAAAGAACTTTGGTCTTTTCCGTTGTATATCTTTGCCCAAATTGTGCTGCGAATTTACAATTGTCTTCTAAACAAGTTATCCCTTTTTGTGAACAAGAATTACCAAAACTTTTATATCCAACAATCAGACCATTTGAACAAATTACAACTCGATTGTACAAAGAATTAAACCATCCTGATATGTCAACAAGGGACTATAGTGTTTACGCATATCGTGGATATTTTGACTATATTTATTTTATTTCACAAGCAATTGCAGATCGAGTTTCTTCATTCAAAATAACATCAGAGCAAAGAAATGACTAAACCAAATATACTTATTTGGGGATTTACTCAAACACAGGAACTATTGTTAGAATCTTTGTTGAAACACTGTTCTGTTTTTGCACTACCACAAGATATTACTTGGTATGAACATAAAGAAAAAATATCTTTACTTGTAGAGGCAATTGAAAAGGGTAGTAGTTTTATAGATTCTGAACGATTCCAAACTGAGTATAAGGAATTTTTGTTGTCAACAATCTATATACTACAACAAGGATTTTCAGAACCTGTTTTGCTAACTAGGTCAGACCAAGAACGATTACTAACTTTAGCTTCCGAATCTGCAATTTATGCATCTGCTGTAGAAGATGCACATAGAGAATATCGTTTTGATTGTATGATTGTAAATTCTTCTTCTGCTGCATTCCGCAGAACTGCAGTAATGACTGCCCAAGAATTAGGTATTTTGACTATTAATTTAGAACATGGATATGTGGGGTCACTACCAGGAGTAGATGCCCAATTAGAACACATTTATTTTCCATTTATAACGGACATTACAAATTTAGATAATAAATTAGAAGTTCAATATTGGAATAGTCATCAGAAGAAATTAGGGGTAGAACTTACTACTTTTTGGGATTTTGGAACACAAACAAAAAAAGAAGTAGGAAAACCACTTAACAAAAAACAAGCCTGTCAAGTACTCTCTATTCCAATTTCATACCCTGTTGTTACTATCTTTTGTTCTTGGATAAATGCCTCATCACCTTCGAATATATTAGATGCGTATTTAGAAGAAATCAAATATTTTGATACTATTGTTTCTCTTTCAAAACAATTCAGAGAAAAAAATACTCCACATACCATTGTTATTCGTTTACATCCTGCCTTTACTACAGAACAATGTAAAGAAATTCAACAATATGTAAATGAATGTTGTCTTGAATCAGAAATACTATCATTTTATGTTTTTGGAGCTGAACAGACATTGAATACAGTATTATCGGCTACTGATATTGCGGTTATTAATGCTTATTCGTCAGTTGCCTGGGAATGTTTTGTTTCCTCTTTACCGGTGATAATTT
>JBDNFX010000017.1:0-7929 GCA_041689575.1 Kapaibacterium sp. (SeqCode) | reverse complement strand
CAAAACCAATAGTCTTCTATGATTCAATACAAAACCTTTTAAATACAATTGAAAAAGGAAATGCTATAGGTATTGCATATTTATCTCATGTAGCATTTCAACAAGATAAGTTCAAGATATTAAAGATTGGTTTTTCTGATACTAGTGGCTATGTTACGCCGAAACCAGTACATCAATCATATATAGTATTGAGGAAATATCCCTATATATTTAATTGGAATTGTTTTCAATTGGACACACGAAGAAATTTTATATGGAGCTTTTTTACCTATTTGAGTAGAGAAGGAAAAGCCCAACGAACGTTTTTAGAGCGAGGAATTGTTCCTGCTCATGCAAAATTTGAACTAATCCTACAGGATTAATTTTATTTATATTTGGAGTTAA
Organism: Kapaibacterium sp. (SeqCode); assembly: GCA_041689575.1. GTDB lineage: Bacteria > Bacteroidota > Ignavibacteria > Kapaibacteriales > JAEUSM01 > JAEUSM01. The sequence continues at coordinate 7,545 of JBDNFX010000017.1, read as the reverse complement.
TTATATGCGAATTCTAATTCTTTTGTTCTGTGTATTGACTTTTGGAGTTCAAATAGTTAGTGCTCAATCACTAGAAAGAGCCAAAACACTCTACAAAGAACGCGAATACCAATCTGCAGGTGAAGAAATTAAAAAGTTTCTTACTGCAAACCAAGAATCTGAAGGTTTACTACTTGCTGGAGATATTTACTTAGCTATGGAATATCCAGATACTGCTTTACAGTATTTTTTGAAAGCAGAAAAAAAAGAAGGTGACAAACCAGAAATTTTACGAAGAATAGGGAAATCGTATTCTTTGTTGGGTCAACACCCATTAGCTATTTCTTATTCCTTAAAAGCTGTTAAGAAAAAAGATAAAGACGCTTTAAATCAATTGGCGTATGGGGAAGCATTAATTGCAGCAGATTCATTAGACAAAGCTGAATTAGTTATTACAAACGCCAGGGAGTTAGACAATAATCTAGCAGAAGCGTATTTAGCATTAGGAAACTTATACTTTGCTCAGAATATCTGGGAATTAGCTCGAATCAATTATTCAGAAGCAATCACTAAAAATGAAAGTTTTTCTGAGGCTCGAATGAACCTTGCAATCTCGTATTATAAACTTGCAAATGCTGAACCTGTTGGTTCGGAATTAGCAGATGAGTATTTCAACAGATCGTTGCGTGAATGGAATACATTATCAAAATTAGATTCAAACAATGCTCGTGCTTTTTTTGAACAAGGTAAAATTTTCTACTTTGCACAACAATATGCAAATGCTGCTAAATCTTTACTCCGTTTCATTAAATTGCGTCCAAATGCTCCTAACACGTCATTAGGTCGTTGGTGGTTAGCTCAATCGTATATGTCGGGTGGTTTGTTCACTGAGGCAATTGCAGAATTGAAAATTGTATCAAAAACCTTAGATTCTGTTACCTCAAAATCTACCTTAATGTTAGCAAAAGCAGGAATCTATTCTAAAGATTACGAAGTTTGTGCTAATGCATATAAGGCTCTTAAATCTGATGCTTCTTACACTTTTGAAGCAAAAGATTGGGAGTATTATGGAATCGCTTCAATTTCGACTAACGACACTGCCACTTCTATCGATGCATTTAAAAATTCTTTAGAACTAGATCCAACTAATTGTTTGCTTTCTTATAGGTTTGGTAATCTATTACGTTCAAGAGGTCAATACCAAGAAGCAATCGATATATTTAAATTACGTTTAGCAAATTGTACTGATAGTTTAAACTCACAAGCTGCTATGTTAGCTGGAGTTTCATTCTTTTCTATGGCAGATTCTAAAGAAAAAAAGAATTTCATTGACTCATCAATTGCTTATTATCAAATTGCTATTTCTTTAGATAAGTCAAATACTTTTGCCTATAACCAAATGGGAAATGCTTTTAAAGAGTTAAATCAGTTTCAAAAAGCAAAAGAAATGTATCGTTTAGCAGTTACAAATGATACTGACGATAAGAAACTTCAAAGTGTACAAGCATATTTGAATATATGTAATGTTTGTTTAGGTGATAAAGCCTATAAAGAACTTACTGGCGAAGCAAAAAGCCTTATAGCTTTGGCTCCAAATAATGAATTCGGGTATTTATATTTAGCTCTTTCCTACCATGGAACCGGCGACAAAGACAGTGCTTGTAAAGCATACAAAGAAGTTTTGAAAAGAAATCCAAAAAATGGAACCGCTTCTCAAAACTTGAAGTCTTTAGGTTGCTAACATAGTAGAACTACTTAGAAATCAAAAAGGGCATTTCCTATCGGAATTGCCCTTTTTTTTGACGTATAAATCGTTTTTAACCGTTTCTTCTTTTAATTCCTTCAGCAAATCTTTTTGTTGCTTCCAAAATATTGGCAACACTGTTTGCATACGAAAATCGAATAAAACCTTCACCATTCGAACCGAAAGCTGTACCTGCTAAACAAGCAACACCACATTCGTTCAATAAGAAATCTGCACATTCTTGAGATGTCATTCCAGTTCCTGTAATGTTAGGGAATACATAAAAAGCACCTTTTGGAGAATGACAGGTTACTCCTGGAATTTTATTCAATTCTTCTACAAGAATATCTCTTCTTTTTTTGTATTGAACTGCAAACTCATCTAAAGTAGCCAACGTGTTATCTGTTAATGCTTCTATTCCTGCTATTTGAGTAAATGATGCAGGTCCACTTGTTACATTCGTTTGAAGTTTTGTAACTACTGTGGCTAAATTTTCAGGCATTAAACCATATCCAAGTCTCCACCCAGTCATTGCAAACGTTTTAGAAAAACCATCGACAACAATCGTTCTTTCTTTCATATCATCGAATTGTGTAATAGATTCGTGTTGGTATCCATCATACATATTCTGAGAATAAATTTCATCTGTTAAAACTAAAAAATTATGTTCTTTCGCTAAATCGGCAATTGCTTTTAAATCATCTCTTGTTAAAACTCCACCTGTTGGGTTTTGAGGAGAATTTATGATAATCATTTTTGTCTTTGGTGAAATTAAATCCTTTAAATCGCTAATATCGAAACGGAACTGTTTCGATTCTAACAATGGAAGAGGTACGGCCACTGCACCAAGAAAATTTATTATAGACTCATAAATAGGATATGCAGGATTTGGATAAATAACTTCATCGCCTGGATTAATTAAAGCAATCAAAGCATAATATAAAATTGGCTTTGCACCAGGAGCTAAAACCACTTCATTGCCATTATAAAGGTTTAATTTACGTGTTTTGTTGAAATAGGCAGCTACTGCTTCCTTTGCTTCTGTTAGCCCTGCTGAAGGACCATAATGAGTGTAACCATCATCCAATGCTTTTTTGGCAGCATCGACAATGTTTTTAGGAGTATCAAAATCAGGTTCACCAATTTCTAAATGGATTATACTTTTACCTTGAGCTTCGAGAGCTTTTGCACGAGCAAGTACTTCAAAAGCACCTTCTGTACCTAAATTTTGAATGCGATCAGCAATTTTCATTAGAATTCCTATAATTTTTTTATGTGTAATTAATCTGAGAAAGCAAATTGTAACATCTTATATAGCAAACGTGCTGTTAAAATGTCTGGATGAGTAAAATCTTTTTTGGGAGAAAGCTCAACTATATCGAAACCAATTATTTTTTTACCTTGTAAACGTAATTGACGAAACACTTCTAATGTTTCGTGATATAAAAATCCGTCTGGTTCAGGCGTTCCAGTTGAAGGCATAATTGCTGGGTCAAAATAGTCAACATCGAAAGTAACATAGACCAAGTCATTTAAAGATTTGGCTACTTGTTTTTGCCATTTTCTTTTATGAATTCCTCTTCGAATAGAAGAGGCAAAATATGTATTTACACCTTTTTTCTTAATAAATTCGGCTTCTTCTTTACATAAGGCACGTATCCCAACTTGTGTTATATTTTCAGGGGACATAACTTCTACTACCCTTGCCATAAAGGATGCATGAGAATACTGAGAACCTTGATAGGATTCTCGCAAATCTGAATGAGCATCGAAGTGCAAAACCGACATTTCAGGATATTTTTTAAAATGTGCCAAAATAGGGGCTGTCGAAATTGTGTGTTCACCCCCTAAGGTTACTACAAATTTTCCAGCATTTAACAATTCTGTTACATTCTTTTCAATAAGATCTAAAGCCTGTTTTCCTTCTTTTTTCCCAAACTTAATTGGTTCTAAGGTTGCAATTCCTTTTTGAAAACAAAGTTCAGATTTAAATTCATCATCATAAAATTCAACATAGGCACTTGCTGCAAGAATTGCACGTGGGCCTTCGGCTGCACCAGAGCCATAACTAACTGTTTTTTCGTACGGTGCAGAAACAATAGCAATTGCAGATTGTTCTAAAGATGAAAATTCTTCTTCTAATGCTAAAAAATTTTCAGAAGTTCCCACTGTTTTAAAAGGCATTACCGTTATTTATTAAATGTTCGAATGGATTTCATTTTGAGTATAAATTCAGCAGATTCACGTTTACTTAAACCCAATTCGACTAATCGTTCTGCATCAAATTCTTTAGATGTAATCAATTGTTGTAAAATTGAAATTTCAGGTCCAGTAAACGACATAGAATGAAGTCGATAATCTTCAAATGCTTCATAGGCTATAGGGAATAATTCCTTTGTAATAGTAGCCATTGCTTCAGCAAAAACTCTAATTTCGTATTGTGCGTGAGAATCTAACCGAAGGTGCAGAAAATGAAACAAGTTATGTAAATCAATTTTCCAATACCACTCTGTATAAAGTGATAAAGGTAAATTAATTCGAGAAAGTTCACGAGCAAGGTTCTTACCTAAAACATCTTTATACTTTTTATACAATTCTTGTTGAGTTCCACCTAATTGATTTTGAATTTCTAAACCTTCTTGTGGATCAAAGGTAGAGTCGGAACGCCCTTGTTTGTTAATTACACTTTGTGGACGGATTTGATCGAGTTCAGGCAAATAAAATTCGTCTACCATTTCAGAATATCTTCCTGAAATTTCATTCACATTTGCTGTTCGATGTCGTATCCATTGACGAGCAACAAAAATTGGAAGTTTCACATGGAATTTCACTTCACACATTTCAAATGGTGTTGTATGACGATGACGCATTAAATAACGAATCAATTGCCGATCGGAACTTACGTTTTTAGTTCCTTCACCATAACTTACTCTGGCTGCTTGAACAATTGCACTGTCGTCACCCATGTAGTCGACTAAACGTACAAAACCGTGGTCAAGAACTTTTTGTTCGTAGGAATTATTTTGAGAATTTGGGATATCCATAGAGGGAGATTTTTGTATAAATATTTTCTAAAATACGAAAAAAAAACCACAAGTATTTAACGAGTGGTTTTGATTTCAAAGATTTTACATATTTCGTTACTTTTGCAAAATAAATGGTTTAGTTGCAACGTAGGGTCCAGCAGATAGTTTGTACGAATACATTCCAGTTGGCAATGCCTTCGTTGTCAATATTACTTCGTAAGATCCGGGTTGTAATTCTTGATTCACTAAGATTTCAACTCGTTCTCCTAATGAGTTAAATACTTCCAGCAATACTGGAGTATGTAATCCAACTGAAAAGCCAATAGTACCTCCCAAATCTGTAACGGGGTCAGGCTTAATTGTGGATAACGAATAACTAATACCTGAACTGAATACTGAATTCAAACCAAATGCACAAGTTGGAACTAACGTAATGTTAGTTGCTCTAGTTGCTATTTTCAAACAGTTATTTGTAGATGCAGCAGTGACAGTTATAGATGGAGTAATATTTATTCCATTCTTTTTTTCTGTTTCGGTTAAAACTCTTTGAGGTAAAAATGTTGAATAATCTATAGTTGCTAATTTTCCAACAGGAACAGTTACACCAGCAGGAGCAGACATTCTGTACACATCCTTAGTAGGGTCGGTGCCATTGTCAAAAGTCAGTGTAACGCCTAAAGATTGTATTGCTGGAACCAAGGTTAGTTGGTTTCTTGCAGCCAACAATGTCTTGTCGTAAACAAAATCAATTAGTATATCATTAGTAACAAGATCGCCCCATAGAAAGGCAAATTCATTGTCGAAACTAAGGGCAATATTTTCACCAACCGAAAGATTCTTTCCACCCGTAAGGGCAAAAGAAACATTCGGAGAAGGATTTGTTCCTACTGTAAAACTAGGTTCAATAAATACATCATCTGTTCTATCGGTTATTGCACTCATTGTTATTGGTCTTGAACCATTATTGCATGCCGTCCAAACAATTGTAATTGGTTTTGTTTCATTGGGGTCAACCAACAAAGGAGTTGCTGGTGATATAACCGGGCTTATGTTAAATTCTCCTATTGGATTACTAAATGTAATTCCTTGAATTCTCGCAACAGAGTTTCCAGAATTAATAATATTGACAACCATTGTCGAAGAATCACCCAAACACTCAGATAAATTTCTGGTACCACTAAAGTTTAGAATTGCAAAAGTGTCTCTTGCAACCGCAACTCCAATAGCTTCCAATATTACTGAAATTGCGCTATCTCTTGATTTAGATTGAACTATTACTTCTGTTTGGACAGCTCCAGATGACTGAGGAGCAAATCGGAAGTACGCTTGTGTTCTTTGAGGACTTGCACCATTCTTATTTGTAAATTCGGTTCCGGGGAAATACAATGTCGTAGGGAACCTGAATTGAGGTAATTCTTCGTGGCTAAAGCCCATTGTGCTAAATTCATTGTTAGGAGAATATTCCTTTATCTGATTTGTATCATAGGTTAAGCCAATAACACAAACAGTATCGGAAAATTCATAATTTCTATTTGTAATTGTAAGTGGACGTAGTTTGTTGTTACTGTTATTACTTATAAATACTTCACCGAATTGCAAGAAAGGTTCAACTAACAATATAGGATTTGTTCCAATTCCATTTATATTAAATTCTAGGGTGTCCGTATCGGTTACAACTACAAATTCACCGGTATAGAACCCAGGCGCTAATGGGTAAAACGTACTTGCAAAAACAACTGAATCATTTGGTTGTATTAAATATTGAGTTAGTCCATTAATTTCAAGTTCAATTGCAGAATTAGATTTAGGGTAGAGATTCAATATTCTCAAAGGTGCAGTACCTTTATTTATTAGACTTACGACATTTGGTAATCGGTATTTAGCATCAGATGGATCTAAATAATAACAACGTCGCCAATCTAAACCACCAAGTGGGAATCGACCTGCGATTTGTAACAATGAACTTGTACCTGTTCCATCCATTCTTGCAATTGAATCATTATTTTTTGAATTAGAAGAAACCAACATTGAATCTATAAATTTTATAGCTGATGTTGGGCTAAACGTAACTCTTACTGTTATAAATTCATTTGGAAGTAGGGATTCTTCTGATTTTACTGCAAAATATTCATCAATTGTATTGAAAACATTTGTCGGATTTTTTAACTGAACTGAAAATTCAGCTTGGGTTGGTAACGTGAAACTGTTTTTTGTAAACTTTACAATTCCAGTTCCAATATTACGCATTTCGAAATCTAAAAACGATTGAGTAGAAACTTGAATAGATCCAAATGCTGCGTCAATTTGAGTAAAAGCTTGATTACCTACCTTTAAATTCGGTGTTCCAATTCTTGTTTGTAAGAATGAAAAGAAATAATTTTTACCACATATATCGTAACCTAACGAATCTATAAATAATCCATCTGCTATTGCATTACAAATAATTATAACATCAATCATTTCTTGTGGAGCAAGTGTTCTTGGGAATTGACCTGCTTTAACAGTATAGTTAGGATTATTGTTTTGAAGCACTAAACCAGGGATATTTATAGGTTTTACAGTGGAATTTTTTAATTTTACTTTAAATTCAAAAGGTACCCCTTGATCAAAAATAATTGGAGTAGTCATTGATAAATCCGCAAAATTAGTCATTGGGTTTGGATCAGGTGCAACATAGTTGAAATATACTGTTGTATCATTACCAATTACATCTGAAACGGAAACAACAGCTTTTGCATCTTTCCACATATCAACTACATCAACTAAATAAACTCCTGAAGCATCACTTTTTGATTT